>QHVW01000601.1 GCA_003223675.1 Acidobacteriota bacterium | reverse complement strand
CCTATCCGGAGGTCTCCTATCCGGCCGCCCAATGGTCCGACCAGGTCCGGCACGAAGGGAACGCCTCCTGGCTCCAGGCCGACGCCGTAAGGCCGGAATTCAACCTCAGCCTCCTGGGCTGGAACGTCCTCTACTTCCTGGCCGGACGGAACGTGGGCATCCTCCCCTACTTCCTGCCGCTCCTCCTGGGCTTCCTAGCCTTCCGCCCGGAGCGAGGACGCTGGGCGATCCCACTGGCCGTGGCAGCCGCCGCGCTGGCCTTCCTGGTGCTGCGCCCCTTCAACTTCTACGGCGGCGGCCCCCTGGGAAACCGCTATTTTCTCCCGCTCTACCCCGCGCTCTGGTTCATGGCCGCGAGGCCGGTGAAGGCCGTCTGGGCGCCGATCCTGGTCCTCCTCGCCTCCCCCTTCCTGCAACCCCTCTGGACCGCGCCCACGGCCTATCCCCTGGCCGAGAGCGGCGACTACCGATTCGTCTCCCCCCTGGCCCAGAAGTGGCTCCCCTACGAGACCACCCAGGCCGGTGTGCCGGGCCAGCAGGTAGCGGTAGGCAACGGCCTCTGGGTGAAGCTCCTCGACCACAACCTCTGGCCCGCCAACAAGGGGGACGCCCTCCGCATCGCCGGCAGCGCCCCCGCCCATCTCCTCCTGGGAAGCCCCAAGCGCCTCAAAGGGCTCAACGTCGAGCTCGACAAGAACGCCCCCTCCCACCTCCGCATCGGCGACAACGAGCTGCGGCCCGTCCTCCTGGAGCCCAACGGCTCCGTGGTCTTCGAGATCGCCATGGGCGAGCCCCGGGCTGTGCACCCGCTGTGGTGGGGTCCGGGGGATTACTACCTGTACGATCTGGAGATGCGGTTGCCGGGAGCGCGGACGGTGCCGATTGGGATGCGGATGTGGGCGGCGGAGGAGCTCATTCAGGTGCATTGGATGAAGGTGAAGTAGGCACTCCGCAAGGAGGTCGAGAAAATGGTCCCGTTTAGCAGTTGTCCGGTCTGTGGTGGAGAGCTGGTCGAAAGGCAGGTTGAGAAGCTTCTTCGAGGCGGCAATAATGCGGCGGTCTTCGAGGTGCAGGCCGAGGTCTGCCTCCGGTGTGGAGGGCGGCTCTATTCTTTGGAGACGATGAGGCGGTTCGAGCAGATTCGGGAGAAGTTGGAGCATGGATACGTCGAGGGATTTCAACCCCTGGGGCGGTCGTTCAAGGTTGTTTGATCCTTCGTGGCCGCCACCTCAAGCGCAGTGGCGGATGTGCTAAGACCGGGAGCGGAATGCTCCCCCTACACCTGACAGATGAGGCGCTCGCCCACACTCCCGATAATCGGCGCTTATCGAGGCTCTTCTACATCTACTTGGGAGGCACCTATGTCCCTATGTCCCCACCTATGTCCCCTGTCAAAACTAAGGAGGGCGAAGAATGGGAGCTTATCGAGACTCGCCTATGCTATTTGGGTGGAACCTTATCTGATCCGGGTCGAACGGCGTCATCGAATCCACCTGCGCCAGTACTGTGCGTGCCGCATGGGCCGAGCACCTCGCTCGATAGCTCCTGGAACGGAATCACAGACTCTTTAGACCTGTGCATGGTATCATTCCAAGAATTCCTCAAGCGATCCGGCAGAGGGGAGGTTGTCATGTCCCGACGCAGAGCGTTACTCTCAGTCGCCGCCGTTTTTCTTGGGATGACCGCTCAGGCTCAGGCCCAGCGCCCGAAAATTACCTATGAGACCGACGAGGAGGCCCGCAGCCGGCTCGCTCTTGAGCTGGCGGCCCATCTCACTGCGAAGCTGCCGCAGCTCCTGGGGAGGTTCTTGTCCGGCCGACAGGAAATCGCTCGCGCGGAGAGCTCCGGGGCCGATCCGGTGCCGCTGGTCCGCGAGCTCCTCGATTCGACCGAGGCCGAGCTGCGTGCCGAGGTGCAGGCTCCCGACGCTGCGCCGCTCCGCGACAAGGTGACAGCGGTCTTCCGCGAAGCGCGCGTTGCGCTGGGACTCTTAGACGCGAAGAGTGCGCACCGCCGATTGCCGGCGGGCATAGCACTCGCATTATTCAACCAACAGGCTGCTGATCGCGAAACGATTCTGGATAAGGTTGGCGCTTTCCTGAGAGAGTTCCTGGATCTCGCTCAGGGAAAGAACCTCGTCGTGGATCTCTGTGTCGTGGGCAAGCCGGTCAAGGAGGCCGTTCTCAATATGGGCTCGCCCGGCGAGCTCCTGAGCGCCTCCCATGGGCGCACTCCCATCAAGCTGCTGCACCTCTTCCGGGGGCTGTACGCATATTCGATCGAGGGGAAAGGTCGGACGATCAAATGCCAGCCGCAGAAAGGCACATTCGATCCTTGCCTCGCCGATCTCTGGCCTTCGTCAAAGCCGACTCTCGACTGCAACTTCGACTTCTCCGACTGCTCTGTGGTGGAAGGTTGGTCAAAAATCTGCGAGAAACTGGGGCGCCGGTAGGATGTCCAGGTCCCTGTCTCGAATTCGGCGCATGGCGGGTACAGCCGTCGCGCTCTTGTCCGGTCCCATGTTGGTTATCGTGATCTTCATCACATTCTGGGGCCTTATCCCGAAGAGTATCACCCAGCTCCTCGCGTCTCTG
>QHVW01000224.1 GCA_003223675.1 Acidobacteriota bacterium | reverse complement strand
TGAAGCGGCTGCCGATCGTCCTCGCGCCGCCGCTGGGCGGATATCTGATCCAACGCTACGGCATGGCGGGCGGGATGCGGACCGGGTTTTTCTTTTCCATTCTGCTCTCGGTCCTGATGCTCCTGGGCCTCTGGCGCGCGTTCCGCGCCCACCGTCCCGCGGAGCACTCCGCGCCGGCCGGCGGCGGCAAGGTCCGGCTCCAGCCGGCGCTGGTGCGGCTGCTCACCGCCGACTGTCTGATCCGGCTCTGCGAGGGGTTGCCCGAGGTCTTCCTGGTGGTCTGGGCCCTGGAGATCGCGCGCATCTCGCCGGGAAAATTCGGGCTGCTGACCTCGATCCTGATGGTCACCGCCATCCTCTCGTATCTCCCCGCGGCGATGCTCGCCGAGCGGGCGGAAAAGAAACCTTTCGTGGTGCTGACCTATCTCTTTTTCACCCTCTTTCCGCTCGCCGTGGTCGTCTCGCATTCGTTCCTGGCGCTCGCGGGAGCCTACGTGATCGGCGGTTTGAGAGAGATCGGGGAGCCGTTCGCCGTGGCCGGGGCGGCCGCCATCGGCGGCGCGCTGTGGACGGTGCGGCCGGAGCTGACCTTTTATGTGGCGGCGGCGCTGGGCGCGGCCGGCACGCTCTGGGCGGCGATCGGGCTGCCGTCCCGGCCGGCGGTCCCCCGGGAGGAGACGCGATGATCTCCCGCATCTTCATCGAGCTGGGGGCGGCGATCGTCGGGCTGGCGGTGCTGGGGCGGCTGGCGAGCCGGTGGGGGTTTTCAGCCATACCGCTCTATCTGCTGGCGGGGCTCGCGTTCGGCAACGGCGGGCTGCTGCCGCTCAACGTCAGCCAGGAATTCGTCCACATCGGCGCCGAGATCGGCGTCGTGCTGCTGCTGTTCATGCTCGGCCTGGAGTACACGGGGGAGGAGCTGGGAGCGAGCCTGCGCACCGGCCTGCCGTCCGGGCTGGTGGACTTCGCGCTCAATTTCTCTCCAGGCTTCGCCGCCGGGCTGCTGCTGGGCTGGGGGACGATGGCCGCCGTGCTGCTGGGCGGGGTGACCTGGATCTCCTCGTCCGGCGTGATCGCCAAGGTGCTGGCGGAGCTGGGACGGCTGGGCAACCCGGAGACGCCGGCCGTCCTCTCGGTCCTGGTGCTGGAGGACCTGGCGATGGCGATCTACCTGCCGCTGGTCTCCGTGCTGCTGGTGGGACGGGGGCTCCAGGAGGGGCTGGTCTCGGTCCTGATCGCCCTCGCCGCGGTGGGCGGGGTGCTGTTCGTGGCCGTGCGCTGGGGGAAATCGCTCAGCCGCGCGGTGGCCCATCAATCGGATGAGATCATCCTGCTGAGCACGTTCGGCCTGGTGCTGCTGGTCGCCGGGCTGGCGCAGCGGCTCCAGGTATCGGCGGCGGTGGGGGCGTTCCTGGTGGGCATCGCGGTCTCCGGGCCGCTGGTCGAGCAGACCCACCGGACGCTGGCGCCGCTGCGCGACCTGTTCGCGGCCACGTTCTTCTTCTTTTTCGGCTTGGAGATCGACCCGGCCACCCTGCCGCGCGTCCTCCCGCTGGCGGCGGGCCTGGGAGCCGTGACCGCGCTGACCAAGATGGCGACCGGCTGGTGGGCCGCCCGCCGGGCCGGGCTCGCTCCGCCGGGCCGCTGGCGGGCCGGGGCCACGCTGGTGGCGCGGGGGGAGTTCTCGATCGTGATCGCGGGGCTCGGCGTGAGCGCCGGCCTGGAGCCGCGGCTGGGACCGCTCTCGGCCGCCTACGTGCTGCTGATGGCGATCGCCGGGCCCATCCTGGCGCGGTTCGTGGCGCCGCGGGTATGATCCGGAGCAGTGGCTCACTGACAGCAGGAGGAACGGACATGGCCGGCACCCCCGACACCCTGACCTGGAAGATGCAACGGCAGCTCGAGCAATTTTTCTTCGCGTCGATTCACGATCATCCGGACTGGCCCGTGATCATCAGCGAGGGGGACTCCTGGTTTTCCTTCCCGATCCACGCCAACACGATCGATTTTCTCGACGAGATGGCGAAGCACAAGATCTCGCTGCTCCGGCTGGAGGAGAGCGGCGACAAGGCGCTGCGGATCATGGGCGGCAGCCAGAAGGCCAAGCTCGCGGGCTTCCTGCATCGTTATCCCGTCCAGGCCCTGCTGTTCAGTGGCGGCGGCAACGACGTCGTCGGCGAGGATCTCCTGCCTCTGCTCAATCATTGGCAGGAAGGGATGAGCTGGCAGGACTGCATCAACGAGGATACGGCCAAGTCACGTTTAGACGCGCTGCGGAGCGCCTATCTCGATCTGGCGCACCTGCGCAACGAAAACCGGCCGGACTGCAAGATCTATATCCACGGCTACGACTGGGCGATCCCCTCCGGCAAGGGCGCTGTGCTGTGGGGGATCAAGGTCGGTCCCTGGATGAAGCAGTACATGACGCAGAAGCACATCAACGATCCCACCGCTCAAAGGGCGATCATCCACGAGCTGCTGCGCCGGTTCAACGCCATGCTGGACGACGTCGCCGCCCAGAATCCGAACATGGTGCGCGTGGAGACCCTGGGCACCCTGGCGGAGAACGAGTGGAACGACGAGCTCCATCCGTCGCGGAAAGGGTTCCAGAAGATCGCGGGCAAATTCCGGGAGAAGCTGCACGAGCAGTTCCCGAAGACGTTCTGAGCGCGTTCGCCAATCGATTCGATCAACGATCCGAAAAGGAGCTTCAGGCCATGGCCGACACCAAGACGCAGCAGAATCCCGCCACCATCCGTCCGTGCACCGCCTCGGGGATCGTCTACGAGGCCTACCAGCGGCTCTATGACGGTGGGCCCTCCAAGGTCCTCAACCTCTTCGCGAGCTGCTTCTACGGTGATGGCCCCTGGGAGATCTTTTTCGTCGGCGTGGAGGGTGGGGCCTATCAACTGATGGAGAGGGTACCGACGATCACTTTCGGCCTCGTCAGCTACTACGCCACCTCCTACTGCTCGGGAGCTGGGCTGCTGGAGCTCGGCGACACGGTGACCATCATCGACGCCTACGGCGAGCACCAGGTACCGGTGGAGGCGATCGGGTAGGGATCTACCCCGGCAGGGAGAAGGGCTGCGGGAAGATCTCGGCGAGGGTGGTCTCCTCGCGGTCCCCGTGGACGTTGACCACCAGGATGGGGAGGTCCTTGGCGAACTCGACCAGGGTCTGCCGGCAGAGGCCGCAGGGGCGGGCCGGGGGGCTGGCGTCGGTGACCACGGCGACCGCCCGGGGGCGGCGGAGGCCGGCCGACGCGGCGGCGGACATGGCGTTGCGCTCGGCGCAGATCGACAGGGCCGGGATGCAGTTCTCGACGTTGGCGGCGGCATGGATCGAGCCGTCCTCCATCAGGAGGGCGGCCCCTACGGCGAAGTGGCTGTAGGGAGCGTAGGCGCGCTCGCGGGCGGCCCGGGCGGCGGCGACGAGGGGTTCCCAGTCCATAAGGGGAGGACTTTAGCATGAGCCCCCCACCCCGAGGACCGGGGTGACGGGGGCCCCGGTTGTGATACCGTTCCCATCCGCGTACGGGCTCTTCGCTTTGCCTCCGGCGCACCACCCCTTTCATCCTTAGGAGAGGAGCACGCTGTGGCCAGGACATACAATGATTTGACGCCGCCCGCCGACGGCCAGGAGATCGTCTGGCGCGAGGCGGAGCGCCGTTTGGAGGTGCCGGACCGGCCCATCATCCCCTTCATCGAGGGGGACGGCACGGGGCCGGACATCTGGAGGGCCACCCGCCGGGTGCTCGACGGGGCGGTGGAGAAGGTCTACAAAGGCTCCCGCTCGATCGCCTGGTTCAAGGTGCTGGCGGGCGAGGAGGCCTACAATCTCAAGAAGGACTGGCTGCCGCAGGACACCATCGACGCCATTAAGCAGTACCGGGTGGCGATCAAGGGGCCGCTCACCACGCCGGTGGGCGGCGGCATCCGCAGCCTCAACGTGGCCCTGCGCCAGATCCTCGACCTCTACGCCTGTGTGCGGCCGGTGCGCTATTACGCGGGGGTCCCCTCGCCGGTCAAGGAGCCGCAGAAGGTCAACATGACGATCTTCCGCGAGAACACCGAGGACGTCTACGCCGGCATCGAGTGGAAGTCGGGGACCGAGGAGGCGCGCAAGGTGATCGAGTTCATCGCCGGGCTGGGCAAGAAGGTGCGGCCGGACAGCGGCGTCGGCATCAAGCCGGTCTCCGAGTTCGGCAGCAAGCGGCTGGTGCGCAAGGCGCTCCAGTACGCCGTCGCCCATCACAGCAAGAGCATCACCCTGGTCCACAAGGGGAACATCCAGAAGTTCACCGAGGGGGCGTTCAAGGACTGGGGCTACCAGGTGGCGCGCGACGAGTTCGGCGACGCCACGATCACCGAGGACGACGTCTGGAGCCAGCACAACGGCAAGGCGCCGGCGGGCAAGATCGTGATCAAGGACCGCATCGCCGACTCGATGTTCCAGCAGGCGCTGCTGCGGCCGGACGAGTACGACATCCTGGCCACCACGAACCTCAACGGCGACTATCTCTCGGACGCCCTGGCGGCGCAGGTGGGCGGGCTGGGCATGGCCCCCGGCAGCAACGAGGGGGACGGCTTCGCGGTGTTCGAGGCCACGCACGGCACGGCGCCCAAGTACGCCAACCAGGACAAGGTCAATCCCGGCTCGCTGATCCTCTCCGGCGTGATGATGCTGCGCTGGCTGGGCTGGACCGAGGCCGGCGACGCGATCGAAGCGGCGCTCGCCAAGACCATCGATCAGAAGCGGGTGACCTACGATCTCGAGCGGCAGATGCAGGGGGCGACGCTGCTCAAGGCGTCGGAATTCGCCGAGGCGATCGTCGGCAACATTTAAACCTTTCCGTTTCTTTGGAAAAAAATGAGGGAGATCCTCTGATGCATTACAAAGTCACCGTGGTGGGCGCCGGCAACGTGGGCGCCACCTGTGCCCAATTGATCGCCCAGGCGGACATCGCGGACGTGGTGATGGTGGACGTGGCCGCCGATCTCGCGACCGGCAAGGCCCTGGACATGATGGAGTCGGCGCCGGTCCTGGGGTTCAACGCCCGCATCACCGGCGGCGGCGACTACGACCCCACCGCCGGCTCGCAGGTCTGCGTGGTCACCGCCGGCCTCGCCCGCAAGCCCGGCATGAGCCGCGACGACCTGCTGGCGAAGAACACGGAGATCGTCTCGGAGGTGGTGCGCCAGCTCGTCTCGCGCTCGCCGGAGACGATCCTGATCATCGTCACCAATCCGCTCGACGCCATGTGCGAGGTGGCGCGCCGGGTCTCGGGCTTCCCCCGCGAGCGGGTGATCGGCATGGCCGGCGTGCTCGACGCCGCGCGCATGCGCTGGTTCATCGCCGAGAAGCTGAGCGTCTCGGTGGAGGACGTCGACGCCTTCGTGCTCGGCGGCCACGGCGACAGCATGGTGCCGCTGCCGCGCTACGCCACGGTGAACGGCATGCCGCTGCCGCAGCTCCTGGACGCCGACACGATCGCCCAGATCAACGACCGCACCCGCAACGGCGGCGCCGAGATCGTGAACTACTACAAGACCGGCTCGGCCTACTACGCCCCGGGCGCCTCCTCGTATGAGATGGTGAAGGCGATCCTCCTCGACAAGAAGAAGATCCTCCCCTGCGCCGTCTACCTCCAGGGCGAGTACGGCTACGACGGCCTCTTCATCGGCGTCCCCTGCCTGCTCGGCCGCGGCGGCATGGAGAAGGTGATCGAGCTCAAGCTGACCACCGAGGAGAAGGCGTTGCTGGCCAAGTCGGCGGAGGCGGTGAAGGGGCTGGTGGAGGCGCTGCCGAAGTAGGGGAGCCTCGGCGGGAGGGCCCCCCGCCCGGAACCTCACCCCTGTCCCCTCTCCCATCGCCCTCCCGCCGCCCGGGAGAGGGGAACCTTGCACAGCCGTTCGAGCGTGTAGGAGACATTTCGTAGGGGCGGCCCTATGTGGCCGCCCTGGGTGGGGGCTGGCACGGTCGGGGATTTCCCCCACCCAGGGCGGCCACGCAGGGCCGCCCCTACGAAACACCGCCTACGAGCAACACCGCCTCAGCCAGGTCCCCCTCTCCCGGTCGGGGGGAGGGCGATGGGAGAGGGGACAGGGGTGAGGTTCCGGGGTGGGGGGCTGCCGCCTTTCCCCCAAGCAACCTACAATAGGCCGTCACCGTACACCCATCATGCGGAACGCACGCTCCCTCGTCCTCTGGCTTCTCGCCGGCATCGCCGGGCTGGTCCTGCTGGCCTGGGCCTTTCCGCGGGCGTTTCCGTTCGCACCGAGGCAGTGGACGACGTCGCGGGCGGAGGCGGTGGACGTCGCCCTGGAGCGCTTCCGGGATCTTGGGGCCCCGGTGAGAAACCCCTACGTGGTGGCGCGCCTGGGGCAGGACTACTTCCTGGAGCGCCGGCTGCAACTCGCCGCGGACCGCCATGGCTGGGCGCCGGTCGGCGGCTCGCGGCTGCCGAAGCAGATCTTCACCTGGGAGGTGTATGTCTATCCCAAGGACTCGCCGCGGTTCGAGTGGACCTACCGGGCCGAGGTGACCCTCGACGGCGAGGTGGCCTATCTCCGCCGGCATCTCGATCCCGAGGTGAAGATCCCCTCCATCTCGCCCCAGGAGGCGCGGACCCGGTCCGCGGCCTTCCTGAAGCGGGAGGGCTTCGACCTCCTCGAGTATGAGGAGGAGCCGGGCTTCCGCAGCCAGCAGCTCGCGGGGAGGACCGATCTGTCCGTCCGCTACGGCGACCGCCGGAATCCGCTGCTCGGGGGCGCCACCCACGGTGTCGAGGTGTTCTTCGCGGGCAACCAGCTCACCGGCTTCGGCTACTGGCTGGACGATCCGGGGCAGAAGGCGCTCGCCGCCTCCCTGCGGAGCCTCAACCTGCTGACGGTGCTCCGCGTGGTCTGGGTCTGCCTGCTGGCCGCGCTGCTGGCCTTCCCGTTCCTGAAGCGCTATCACGAGGGGGAGATCGGCGTGCGCCGTGGCGTCCAGATCTTCCTGCTGGTCGTGCTGTCCGGCGTGGTGACGGTGATGCTCAGCAGCCGGGCGGATTCCGAGGGGAGCGGCTTCGGGCTCGCCTCGCGGCAGCAGAACACCTGGCTGGTCGCGCTCTTCGAGATGGTCTTCATGATGGTCCCGGCCGGGGTGCTCGCCTTCTTCGCCTGGTCGGTGGGGGAGTCGATCTGCCGCGAGCGCTGGGGGCACAAGCTGGCGGCCTTCGACTCCCTCTTCCAGGGGGACCTGGCGAACGAGACCGTGGCGCGCTCGGCCTTCCGCGGCTGGATGGCGGGGCTGGCGGCCACGGGAGGGCTCACGGCATTGCTGCTCGCCGCCCGCCGGATGGGGGTCTGGGGGCTCTCCTCGATGCTGGCGGACGCCAGCACCCGGTGGCCCGGCGTGAGTATCCTCACCTGGTCGCTGGCGGTCCTCTTCCCGTTCCTGCTCGCCATCATCCTCTGGCTGTTGCCGGTGGCGGCACGCCACCTCGGCAGGTGGGGAGGCTCGCTCGCCGCCGCGGTGGTGGCGACGGTGGTGATCCCTCCCATGATCGTGGCCGCGCCGCTGAGCTGGACCACCGCCGTCTCCTTCCTCGCCTCCGCCGTGCTGGTGGGGCTCTTCCTGGGGACCGACCTGCTGACCGTGCTCGTCGCGGGCCTCGTGCCGCACGTCCTCCTCACCGCCTGGCCCCTGCTCTCGGCGGCGGATTCGAGCCTGAGGATTCAAGGGTGGCTCGCGATCGCGATCCTCGCGGCGCCGCTCCTGGCCAGCCTGCGCTATCTCGGCAGCGGCAAGGAATTCGTCTACCGCTACGAGGACGTTCCGCCGCACGTGCGGCGGATCGCCGAGCGCGAGCGCCAGCGGGTGGAGCTGGAGACGGCGCGGCGCATCCAGAGCTCGATCTTGCCCGACCTGCCGCCGCGGCTGGCCGGCGTGGACATCGCCCACGCCTATCTGCCGGCCTCGGAGGTGGGGGGCGATTTCTACGACGTGCTGGCGCTGGAGGACGGCCGGCTGGCGGTGGCGGTGGGGGACGTGGCCGGCCACGGCGTCTCCTCCGGGCTCATCATGTCGATGGCCAAGTCGGCGCTCGCCGTGCAGGTGACCTTCGATCCGGAGGTCGCGGCGGTCTTCAACACCCTCAACCGCACCGTCTATCAGACCGCCCGCAAGCGGCTGCTGGCGACCCTCTGCTACGCCCTCATCGATCCCCGCCGGCTGGAGATGGTCTACGCCAGCGCCGGCCATCTGCACCCGTACCGCATCAGCGCCACCGGCCGGGTGGATTCGCTGGAGTCGATCGCCTATCCGCTCGGCGTGCGCGGCCAGTTGGTGGTCGATCCCCATACGGCCCGGCTCTCCCCCGGAGACACCCTCTTCCTGTTCAGCGACGGCGTGGTGGAGGCGCGGCGGGAGGGGAGCGACGACCTGTTCGGCTTCGAGCGCCTGGAGGAGAGCCTCGCCCGCCACGCCGGCCGCGGTCCCGAGGGGCTGCGCGACGGCGTTCTGACCGACGTGGCCCGCTTCACCGGCAACGCGCCCCGCGAGGACGACCAGACGATCCTGGTGCTGCGGCTGCCGTAGGGATGATGAGGGGGCTTTGCGCGCCGCCCGGACTGGAGGTATGCTCTCTATTGTTGGATACAACTCGTTTACAAACCCGGCCAACCCGACGGGCTCATCCGTCGCGCAACGATGAAAGGACACACGGCATGAAAACGACCCGCAGCCGTATCGTCGTCGCCTTCCTTCTCTGCGCAGTACTGGTCTCCGGCTTCCTGCTCGGCCGCGCCAGCGCCGACCAGCCGCACATGCAGGCCGCGCTGGAGCACCTGCGCATGGCCAAGGGTGAGCTCGACAAGGCGGACCCGGACAAGGGTGGCCATCGCGCGAGGGCCATCCGCCTGGTCGACGACGCGATCGCCCAGGTGGAGAAGGGGATCGAGTTCGACCGGCACCACTAACAGAGGGCCCCCTCCCGGGCCCCCATCCGTTGGGATGCTGTCGTAGGGCGGGGCTTGTCCCCGCCCTTGCCTACACCAGGTCCCGCAACACCACCACCACCTCGCGGGACTCCTTCTCCGACCGCACCGTGAGCCGCACCCGGGCGCCGGGCGAGGGCTCCTTGAGGCGGGTCCGCACGTCGGGGAGGAGCAGCTCCTTCGCGGGCTGACCGTCGACGGCCACGATGATGTCCCCGGCCTTGAGGCCCGCCTCGGTCGCGGGCCCTGCGGCCACCACGTCCATCACCTGGAAGCCGGCGTCCGTCCGGTTGAGCCAGAGGCCGGCGCGGTCGTAGGCGTCGGGACTCGGCAAGGGTGAGAGATTACGGCTTCCCTTTTTCCCTCCCCGCCCTCGCCTCCGCATCCACCCGTTCGGGGGCCAGCCCGGCCTCCCGCAGGAAGCGCTCGGCGAGCTTGGGGGCGTCCCCCTCGAAGCCGTGGCCGCCGGGGACCTCGACGAGGGTCGCGGCGCCGGGCGGGAGATTCTTGCAGATATTCTGCTTCTCCTCCGCGCCGGCGACGCACAGCACCTTCACCCCCTTCATCCTGGGGATCTCGGGCGCCACGGGGAGCTCGGGGAGGCGCGGACGATTGCTGACCCAGCCGTCCGGAGGCATGTCGAACTGCGCGTTGGCGTCGGGGCCGATGAGGGCGACAGCGCCGATCCTGGAGCGCAGGTCGGCGGGCAGGCGGCTCACCATGAAGGGGACCACGTCCGCGCCCTGCGAGTAGCCGACGACGATCGCGCGGCTCTTGTGCCAGGCGGCCATGTAGTGCTTGAGGATGCGGGCGAGGTCCTCGGAGGAGCCCTGCGGATCGCGGACCTGCCAGAAGTAGCCGAGCGAGGAGAGCCCCACCACGGGCACGCCGCGCAGCGTGAGCTGGTTGCCCATCTTGCGGTCGAGCCCCACGAAGCCGCCGGAGCCGGTGACGATCACGGCCAGGGCGTCCTTCGCCGGCCCCTGCGCCGGCACCTCGACCAGCGGCA
>QHVW01000223.1 GCA_003223675.1 Acidobacteriota bacterium | reverse complement strand
CGGCCGCCGGCCCGAGGTCTTCTATGAGGACTGGCGCACCGGCGACCAGCGCTACTACGTCTCGGACTTCTCCAAGTTCGCGGCGGCGGTAGGTTGGACGCCGCGTGTAAACGTGAAGCAGGGCGTGAGCAACCTTTACAACTGGCTGCTGGAATTCCGCGGTCTGGCGGAGGGCTCGCTGGAGGCCCCCGTGATGGTGGAAGCCCACGCTTCGTAAACCTCTTAGGGCGGCCCGCGAGGGGCCGCCCGGCCCGGCTCTCCCGGGGCTCGCGCCGGCCGGTGCGGACGGCACGAATCTTGGATAGAGCCATCCCCAAGGAAGCATCTCGTTGGGCCCAGGAGGGGTACCGCATGAGTGACAGCCATCCATTGCCGCGCAAGGTCTTGATGACCGCGGACACGGTCGGAGGGGTCTGGACGTACGCCATCGAATTGGCGCGCGGCCTGGCCGACCGGGGTGTCGAAGTGGCGCTCGCCACCATGGGCGAGCCGCTCAACGTCCACCAGCGCGAGAAGGCGGACCGCATCCCCCGCCTGCGGGTGTTCGAGAGCACGTTCAAGCTGGAATGGATGGAGGATCCCTGGCGCGACCTGGACAAGGCTGCCGACTGGCTGCTCAATCTGGAGGAGCGGGTGCGCCCCGACCTCGTCCACCTCAACGGCTACGTCCACGGCGCCCTCCCCTGGAGCGCGCCCAAGGTGATGGTGGGACACTCCTGCGTCCTCTCCTGGTGGCAGGCGGTCAAGGGCGAGCCCGCGCCGCCGGAGTGGGAGCCCTACGCCCGCGCCGTGGCCGCCGGCCTCGCCGCCGCCGACCTGGTGATCGCGCCCTCCGAGGCGATGCTCGCCTCCCTCGCCACCCACTATGGGAAGCTGCCGAAGACGCGCGTGATCTTCAACGGGCGCGACTCCCGTGATTTCAAGCCCACCGCCAAGGAGCCGATCGTCTTCTCCGCCGGCCGCCTCTGGGACGAGGCCAAGAACCTGGAGGCCCTGGAGCGGGTGGCGCCGAATCTCCCCTGGGACGTCTTCGTGGCCGGCGAGAGCATCCATCCGGACGGCGGCGAGATCCGCCCGCACCACACCCGTCTGCTCGGCCACCTCTCGCAGCGGGCCCTCGCCGCCTGGCTGGGCCGCGCCTCGATCTACTGCCTGCCGGCCCGCTACGAGCCGTTCGGCCTGTCGGCCCTGGAGGCCGCCCTCTCCGGCTGCGCCCTGGTATTGGGGGACATCCCCAGCCTGCGCGAGATCTGGCGCCACCGCGCCGTCTTCGTGCCGCCGAACGATCCCGAGGCTCTGGAGAGCGCCCTCAAGACGCTGATCGACAACCCGGACCGCCGCGCCTCGCTCACCGCCGGCGCCCGCGCCCGGGCCCTTCAGCTCACGCCCCAGAAGATGCTCGACGGCTATCTCGCGGCCTACGGCGAGGTGCTCGCCGCCCGCGAGGCGAGCCTGCTGGACGATTCCGGGTCCTTCCCCGCGCAGGTTGCGGTCTAGAGACCGCCCATGCGGATCGCCCTCTTCGTCCACTCGTTGCTGTCGGACTGGAACCACGGCAACGCCCACTTCTTGCGCGGCGTAGCCACCGAGCTCGTCTCGCGCGGCCACGGCGTGCGCATCTTCGAGCCGCGCGACGCCTGGAGCCTGCAGAACCTCGTAGCCGATCATGGGGAGAAAGCCCTCGACGGCTTTCGTAAGGCTTATCCCATGCTGACCAGCGAGCGCTACGACCTCGCGGCGCTCGACCTGGATGAAGCCCTCGACGGCGCCGACCTGGTGATCGTCCACGAGTGGAACGACCATGGGCTGGTCAAGCGGATCGGCCAGCACCGGCGGACCGCTGACTATCTCCTCCTCTTCCACGACACCCACCACCGCTCGGTCACCGCGCCGGACAGCATGGCCGCCTACGACCTCTCGAATTACGACGGCGTGCTGGCCTTCGGCGGGGTGATCCGCGATCTCTATCTGGACCGCGGCTGGACGGAGCGGGCCTGGGCCTGGCACGAAGCGGCCGACACCCGCGTCTTCCACCCCCTTCCGGATGAGCCCGACGAAGGAGATCTCGTCTGGATCGGCAACTGGGGGGACGAGGAGCGCACCGCCGAGCTCCACGAATTCCTCATCGGCCCGGTCCGCGAGCTGAATCTCAAGGCCCGGGTGCACGGCGTGCGCTATCCCGAGGAGGGACGGAAGGCGCTCAGCGGAGCGGGGATCGACTACGCCGGCTGGCTCCCCAACCACGAGGTGCCGCGCGCCTTCGCCCGCTTCCGGACGACCGTCCACGTGCCGCGCCGGCCCTACGTGGAGGCGCTGCCCGGCATCCCGACCATCCGGCCGTTCGAGGCTCTCGCCTGCGGCATCCCGCTGGTCTCCGCCCCCTGGGACGACGCCGAGGGGCTCTTCCGCCCCGGCCGCGACTTCCTGGTCGCCCGCGACGGCGCCGAGATGAAGCGCCACCTGCGCGATCTCCTCGCCGACCGCGAGCTGGCGGCCGAGATCGCCCGCTCGGGCCGCGAGACCGTCCTCGACCGCCACACCTGCGCCCACCGCGTGGACGAGCTGCTGAGGATCCATAGCGAGTTGGACGAATCCTCTGTAGGGGCGGCCCTGTGTGGCCGCCCTGGGCGGGGGAGCTCTCCGGCCGAACAAGGCCCCCACCCAGGGCGGCCACACAGGGCCGCCCCTACGGACGAACGCCTGATCGACGGAGCATTGGAGTGACCGCATGAGAATCGCCTTCTTCGGCTCCAGCCTGGTCTCCGCCTACTGGAACGGCGCGGCCACCTACTACCGGGGGATCATCCGCAACCTCGCCGGGCGGGGGCACCGGATCACCTTCTACGAGCCGGACGCCTTCGAGCGGCAGCAGCACCGGGACATCCCGGATCCGGATTGGGCGAAGGTGGTCGTCTATCCCGCGGACCAGCAGGGCGTCGAGCGGGTCCTGGACGACGCGCGGGGGGCCGACGTGGTGGTCAAGGCGAGCGGCGTGGGGATCTTCGACGAGCTGCTGGAGCAGGCCGTGCTCGACCTCCGGCGGCCGGACGGCCTCGCCATCTTCTGGGACGTGGACGCCCCGGCCACCCTCGACCGCATGGAGAGCGACCCCCGGGACCGCTTCCGGCCGCTGGTGCCGCGCTACGACCTCGTCCTCACCTACGGCGGCGGCGATCCGGTCGTGCGGGCCTACCGCCGCTTCGGCGCGCGCGAGTGCGTGCCGGTCTACAACGCCCTCGATCCCTCGACCCATCACCCCGTGGAGCCCGACCCGCGGTTCGCGGGGGACCTGGGCTTCCTCGGCAACCGCCTGCCCGACCGCGAGGCGCGCGTCGAGGAATTCTTCCTGAAAGCGGCAGGCCGGTGCCCGGACCGCCGCTTCCTGCTGGGCGGCAACGGCTGGGCGGACAAGCCCATGCCGGCGAACGTGCAGTACCTCGGGCACGTCTATACGCGCGATCACAACGCGTTCAACCGCACCCCCCTGGCGGTGCTCAACATCAGCCGCGAGAGCATGGCCCGCTACGGCTTCTCGCCGGCCACCCGGGTCTTCGAGGCCGCGGGAGCCGGCGCCTGCCTGATCACCGACGCGTGGGAAGGCATCGAGATGTTCCTGGAGCCGGAGCGGGAGGTGCTCGTGGCGGCCGACGGCGACGAGGTGGCGGAGCGTCTGCGCGGGTTGACCGCGGAGGACGCACGCCGGATCGGACGGGCGGCGAAGCGGAGGATCCTCGCCGAGCACACGTATGCCCACCGGGCGGCGCAGGTCGAATCCATTCTTGGGACGACTGCTCCCGCGGGCGCCGGCGCCCGCATCCCCGCCGGCATGGAGGCACACCTGTGAGGCACGAGCCGCTCGACATCGTCATCCTGGGGCTGTCCATCACCTCCTCGTGGGGGAACGGCCACGCCACCACCTACCGCGGGCTCGTCCGCGAGCTCCAGGCCCGCGGCCACCGCGTCCTGTTCCTGGAGCGCGACCAGCCGTGGTACGCGGACAACCGCGACCTCCCCGCTCCCCCCTACGGCCGCACCGAGCTCTACTCCAGCCTGGAGGATCTCAGGGACCGCTTCGCCCAGGCCGTCCGCCGGGCCGACCTGGTCATCGTCGGCTCCTACGTGCCGCAGGGGGTGGAGGTCGGCCGCTGGGTCACCGACGCGGCCGCCGGCGCCACCGCCTTCTACGACATCGACACGCCCGTGACTCTGGCCAAGCTGGAGCGGGGGGACTACGAGTACCTCACCCCCGAGCTGATCCCGCGCTACCACGCCTACCTCTCCTTCACCGGCGGGCCGACCCTCCGACTGCTGGAGCGGCGCTACGGCTCGCCCATGGCGCGGGCCCTCTACTGCTCCTTCGACCCCGCGCTCTACCGTCCCGAGAAGGTCGAGCCGCGCTGGGACCTCGGCTACATGGGCACCTACAGCGACGACCGCCAGCCGGCGCTGGAGCGGCTGCTGATCGAGCCGGCCCGCCGCTGGCCGGAGGGGAAGCTCGCGGTGGCCGGTCCGCAGTATCCGCAGGAGATCCGCTGGCCGAGGAACGTCAAGCGCTTCGAGCACCTGGAGCCGAAGAAGCACGCGCGCTTCTACAACCAGCAGCGCTTCACCCTGAACATCACCCGCGCCGACATGATCCAGGCCGGCTTCTCCCCCAGCGTCCGCCTCTTCGAGGCCGCCGCCTGCGCGACGCCGATCATCAGCGACAACTGGCCGGGCCTGGGCACCTTCTTCAGGATCGGCGAGGAGATCCTCACCGCCAAGACCCCCGGCGAGGTGCTCCAGTACCTGCGGGACATCCCCGAGCACGAGCGCCGCGCCCTGGGGGAGAGGGCCCGCGCCAGGGTGCTGCGCGAGCACACCGCGGCCCACCGGGCCGAGGAGCTGGAGGGGCACGCGTTGCGGTTGCTTGAGGCCGGGGGGGGCTGCTACACGGACTTACACGGACTTACACGGACGGTCACGGACAAGGGTGTGCGTCCGTGTTGGTCCGTGCTTGTCCATGTGAGTCCGTGTAAGCTCCTGCCATGCCCTCCCCCCTGGAAAACCTCCGCCGCCTCTGCCTCGCCCTCCCGGAGGTGACCGAGCGCCTCAGCCACGGGGAGCCCACCTGGTTCATCCGCGGCAAGAAGACCTTCGTGATGTTCTCCGACCACCACCACGACGACCGGCTGGCCTTCGTGTGCGCGGCTCCGGACGGCGCGCAGGAGATGCTCGTCGCCAACGACCCCGAGCGCTTCTTCAGGCCCCCCTACGTGGGCCATCGCGGCTGGCTCGGGGTCTATCTGGACGTGCCGGCCGACTGGGACCAGATCGCCGATCTGGTCGTGGACGCCTATCGGGTGGTCGCTCCCAAGCGGCTGGCGGCTCTGCTCGACGCTTCCTAGGATCTGGCGCGATGGGCGATCCGCGAGGCGGCATGAGATCCTTCCGCCCCCGACCGCCAGGCGGAATCTGCGGTCCCTTCTCCCCGGCGGTCCGGTGCGAGCCTGGAATCTACCGCCAATTCTGCAGGATGGTTGGTGTCTTGAGCGGAGCTTGCCGCTAATTCCGCGGAGCCGTTGGTCTTTTGAGCGGAATTGTTGAGGCGTTCTCCGGAGCTTACCGCCAATTCCGCAGAATTGTTGGCGCATCGAACGGAAGATACCGCAAATTCCACAGAATTGTCGAGGCATTCTTAGGAATACGCCGCCAATTCCGCAGAATTGTTGGAGTATTCTTCGGAACATACCGCAAATTCTGCTCAGGAGACCAACCCTTGACCGGAAGATGCCGCAACTTCCGGCCGTCCGCCGCACGGCCGGGCGGAATCTACCGCCTGCTCCCTCCGGAGGCCGGCGATCCCACGTTCCAGATCGTGGCGGGCTTCATCCGCACCGGAGGCTCCGCCGGCCGGCCATGATTGATATCCTTGCCCCGCAACCTGGAGGGGACCGCCCGCGGGCGATGGTGGAGGGATGAGTATGGACAGTCGACCGATCCTGGGGCTGCGCACCGCGATCTACCGGGTGAGCGATCTCGACCGGGCGAAGGAGTGGTATCGCGCGGTGCTCGGCGTCGATCCTTATTTCGATCAGCCGTTCTACGTGGGCTTCAACGTCGGCGGCTTCGAGCTGGGTCTCGACCCCGACACCTCCGAGGGGGCGCCCGACCGCGGCGGCGTCACCACGTACTGGGGGGTGGAGGACGCCGAAGCCGCCCTCGCCCGCCTGCTCGCCCTCGGCGCCCGCGAGCATTCCCCCGTCCGCGACGTGGGCGAGGGGATCAAGGTGGCGGCGGTGCTCGACCCCTTCGGCAACGTCTTCGCGATCATCGAGAACCCGCACTTCAAGATCGAGGGCCCGGCGCTTCCCGTCTGATTGGCAGGCGATTTGCTGCCTTCGAGGGCGACATGGCCAACCTCTCGCAAGCAGCGCATCCCTCGCTCGCGGACGACATCGAAGCGCTGGGGCCCTGGTTCCACAATCTCCACCTGCCGGACGGCACACAGACCGCCCCCGGCCACTTCCTGGGCGATTTCCCCACCTTCAAGTGGGAGCAGATCCGCGACCACCTGCCGTCCGACCTCGGCGGCTGGACGGCGCTCGACATCGGCTGCAACGCCGGCTTCTACTCCTTCGAGCTGGCCCGCCGCGGGGCACGGGTGACGGGCGTCGACCACGATCCCCATTACCTGCGGCAGGCGCGCTGGGCGGCCGGCCAGCTCGGGCTCGAGCCCCAGGTCCGCTTCCAGGAGATGGCGGTCTACGACCTCGCGGCCACCGCGGAGAGATACGACCTCGTCCTCTTCATGGGGGTGCTCTACCACCTGCGCTACCCCCTCCTCGGCCTCGACATCGTGGCGCGGAAGGTGGGGCGGCGGATGATCTTCCAGACGCTCACCATGCCGGGCGAGGAGGAGCTCGAGCCGCCGGCGGACGTCCCCATCGACCAGCGGGAGGTGATGGTCGAGGCCGGCTGGCCCAAGATGGCCTTCATCGAGCACCGGCTGGCGAACGATCCCACCAACTGGTGGGCGCCCAACCACGCGGCCGTGGAGGCGATGCTGCGCTCGGCGGGCCTGCGGGTGCTGGAGCGGCCGGGGCACGAGATCTACGTCTGCGAGCCGGGGGAGCCGCGTGAGGAGCTGGCCGGGATCGAGGCCGAGCTGCGCGCCGCCACCGGCCTTGCCCGTGCGAAGGCCGGCTCCCGCTGAGGAGACCCCGCCATGGCCGACGATCTCCAGGCCGATCTCGACTCGCGCCGCAGCCGCCACAAGGAAGAGGAGAAGGGGGAGGAGCCCCAGAAGAGCTACGAGACGATCCTCGAGCAGGAGATCGCCGCCGGCCTCACCGAGCTCGAGCGGCCGGCGCCGGCCCTCCTCCTCTCGGGGCTCTCGGCGGGGCTCGACGTCTCCCTGAGCCTGCTGCTGATGGCGGTGATGAAGACACTGACGCAAGACCAGCCGCGCGTGGTCTCCGAGATCCTGGTGGCGATGATGTACGCGGCGGGGTTCCTGTTCGTGGTGCTGGGCCGCTCGGAGCTGTTCACCGAGCACACCACGCTCGCCGTGCTGCCGGTGCTCGACGGCCGCGCCTCGCTGGCCCAGCTCGGCCGCCTCTGGGGGCTGATCTACATCGCCAACCAGGTGGGCGCCGTCCTCTTCGCGGCCTTCCTCGCCTTCCTGGGGCCGCGGCTGGGGGTGATCGAGCCGCGCGTCTTCGGCGACATCGCCTCCGGGCTGGTCGAGCACCCCGGATGGGTGATCCTGCTCTCCGCCGTGCTCGCCGGCTGGCTGATGGGCCTGCTCTCCTGGCTGGTGGCGGCGAGCCGGGACACCATCAGCCAGATCTTCATCGTCGCCCTGGTGACCACGGCGATCGGCATCGCCCACCTGCACCACGCGGTGGTGGGGACCGCGGAGGTGCTGGCCGGCGTCTTCTCGGGCCAGGGGGCCACCCTGGCGGATTTCGGCAAATTTCTCCTCTGGGCCACCCTGGGCAACATCCTCGGCGGCGTGTTCTTCGTCGCACTGATCAAGTTCGGGCATATCCGATCGAGCGGCAACTGAGCCCATCTGATTGATTCTCCGGCACGCTTCTTGCGGTTCCCCTGAGTGAATGAGATCCACCGGAGCCCCGCCGCAAGCGGGTTTCCGGACTGCAACCAGGTATCACAGCAAGGAGGAGCTCATGAAGCTGGAATCCCTCAAAGACCTTTACCTCGAACAACTGAAAGATCTCTACTCCGCCGAGAGCCAGATCATCGACGCGCTGCCCCGGATGGCCGAGGCGGCCGGCTCGGCCGACCTGCGTAAGGCTTTCAACGACCACCTGCGGCAGACCGAGGAGCACGTGCGCCGCCTCGAGCGGATCTTCCAGGACCTCCAGGAGAGCCCCAAGGGGCAGACCTGCGAGGGGATGAAGGGCCTGCTCAAGGAAGGGGCCGAGATGACCAAGATGAAAGGCGATCCCGCGGTGCTCGATGCCGGCCTGATCGCCGCCGCCCAGCGGGTGGAGCACTACGAGATGGCCGGCTATGGCACGGTGCGCACCTACGCCGAGATGCTGGGCAAGACCGAGCACGCCTCCCTGCTGGAGCGGACCCTCCAGGAGGAGGAGCAGACCGACGAGCGGCTGACCGAGCTCGCCGAGAGCCACATCAACCAGGAGGCGCAGGTCGTCCGCTGACGGGGCGGGGCCGGCGCAGGGGCCGCGAGCGCTCCCCGGTGGGAGCGTTCGCCGTCTCTGGCGGCCGCCACTGGAACAATTTGAGCTTGCGGACGCGTTCTCCATGACGAAGGCGCTGCACCCCAAGCGGAGGTGGGAATCTGCAACGAGTCACAACAATTTCCAGAGAAGGGGTGAAAGACCATGCCGGAAACCAGGACTACCACCGATCATGAGGAGATCCGCCGCTGGGCCGAGGAGCGCGGAGGCCGCCCGGCGGCGGTCGTGGCTCCCCGGGACAGCCAGGTCGCGGGCGGATTGCGGATCGACTTTCCCGACTATGACAGCGGGGAGGACCTGCAGGAGATCACCTGGGCGGAGTTCTTCGACCGTTTCGAGGAGCAGAATCTGACGTTCGTCTTCCAGGAAGAGATGGTCTGTTGAATCCCTGGGAGCGCCGGCGCCCCCGCCGGCCTTCTGGCCAGCTTTAGTCAGAAGGCCGGCGCTCCCAGGGGTCTACCCGCCGTTCCTCCCCTTCAGCAGCCGCAGCACCTGCGCCTCCAGCCGGCGCAAGCCGTTCGACCCGTCGTCCTCCTCCCCCTCGACAGTCTCTTCCAGGGTGTCCCGCAGGGTGCCTTCCAGGAAGCTCTGGATCACCACCGGGTGGACGTAGTATTTGCGGCAGATGGCCGGCCGGTTGCCGAGCTGGCCGGCGACGCGCTTGACCGCCTCGACCACCGCCTTGCTGGCCTCCCGCTCGCTCTCGCAGGCGCCGACCTCCAGCAGGGCCGAGAGGGCCAGCACCGTCCCCCCCCAGGTGCGGAAGTCCTTGGCCGTGAAGTCCTCGCCGGTCGTCTCCCGCAGGTAGGCGTTGACGTCCTCGGAGCTGACGCTCTGCCGCTCCTTGTTCTCGTCGAGATATTGAAAAAGCTTCTGCCCCGGCAGGTCGCGGCACTGCTTGACGATGCGCGCGAGCCGCCGGTCCTGCACCTCCACCGCATGCTCCTTGCCGCTCTTGCCCCGGAGCTCGAAGCGCAGGGTGGAGCCGTCGACGTCCACGTGCCGGTCGCGCAACGTGGTGAGGCCAAAGGAGTTGTTCTGCTTGACGTACTCCTTGTTGCCGACCCGGATGAGGGTCGTCTCCAGCAGCTTGACGACCGTGGCGAGCACCTTCTCTCGCCCCAGGCCGCGCTGCGACATGTCCTGCTCGAGCCGCTCATGGAGCTTGGGCAGGGCCTCGCCGAAGGCGATCATGCGGCCGAACTTGGTCTCGTCGCGCACCTCCCGCCACTCGGCGTGGTAGCGGTACTGCTTGCGCCCGCGGGCGTCGCGCCCGGTCGCCTGCAGGTGGCCGTTGGGGCGGGAGCAGATCCAGACGTCGGTCCAGGCCGGCGGGATGGCCAGCTTGCGGATGCGCTCCAGGGTCTTCTCGTCCTTGACCGTGCGCCCCTGGGGGTCCACGTAGGTGAATCCCTTGCCGCGCTTCTTGCGGCGGATGCCGGGCTCGTCGTCCGTGACGTAGCGCAGGCCCGCGGCCCTGGCGCTCTCGACCGGATCGACGAGCACGGCGACGGTCAGGCCGGTATCGAGCTTCTCGCTCTGGTCGATGGCGGTCGGCATGAAAGTCACCTTTGCCGGGTTTCCGGCACCTCGTTGCAACAATTACCCAAAGAAATCCCTGGGAGGGAGGCGAAGGCGGCCCTTCTTTGCGCCCCGCGCCCTCGCGAGCCACCCTCCTCCCCTGCATCGCCCATGCCCACGGTCATGGACAAACAACGATGTCTCAATCCTTTACGGGAGATCGTCCGGCGTGGCACACAAACTGCACTTCAACCGTCTGGGAATCCAGATGAGCAAGACCGCGTCCATCCCGAGCATCCTCCCCGAGCGCCGCCTCTCAGGCCCCTCGCGGGCCAGCCGTCCGCGGGGGCGCTGCATCGTCGTCTCCGACCGCCTCCCCATCGCCCTCACCTGTGAGGAGGGGCAGGGGTGGCGCGTGTCGCCGGCGCAGGGAGCGCTGATCTCGGCGCTGACCGCCGTGCTGGGGGACCGCCGCGGGGTGTGGATCGGCTGGCCGGGAGTGGCCCAGGAGGAGACGCCGGGGCTGCGCCGGGTGCTGGCGGGCGCCATCCACGCCGGCGGGTTCTCGCTGCGCCCGGTGATGCTCACCGCCCAGGAGCGGCGGAACGCCTGCGGCGGCTTCGCGGGCGAGGTGATCTGGCCGCTGTTTCACGGCCTGACGGCGGAGCACGATTTCCAGCCGGCCTACTGGCAGGCCTTCCGCAGGGTGAACCGGAAATTCGCGCGCGCCACCGCCCGGACGCTGGCCCGCGGCGCCTCCGCCAACGACCTGGTCTGGGTGCACGAGCCCCTGCTGCTGAACCTGGCCTGCGAGCTGAGAGGCCTGAAGGCCGGCTGCCGCACCGCCTTCTTCCTCCACCTCCCCTTCCCCGCGCCCGACCTCTACCTGCGGCTCCCCTGGCGGGAGGAGCTCCTGGGCGGGCTGCTCGCCTTCGGCCAGGCCGGCTTCCAGACCGAGCTCGATCTGGCGAATTTCCTCGCCTGCGTGCGGATGCTGGCGCCCGGCGTGACGGTGGCACAGGCCGGCGGCGGCCTCTGGTCGTTGCGCGGATCGTGGCGGGGGAATGCCGTCGACCTGTGGGCCGGCGCCTTCCCCGTGGGCATCGACGCCCGTCGGACCGAGGAGCGGGCGGCGCGGCCGGAGGTGGAGCGGCGGGCGGCGGCCCTGCGCGACTCGTTCGGCGGCCGCCAGATCCTCCTCGGGGTGGACCGCGTCGACCGCACCCACGGCATCCCCGAGAAGCTCCGCGCCTTCGCCGCCGCGCTCACCCGGTTCCCGGAGCTCCAGGACCAGGCCACCCTGGTGCAGATCGCGATCCCCAGCCGGGAGAATCTGCCCCGGCACGCCGCGCTGCGGAGCGAGATCGAGCGCCTGGTGGGAGAGATCAACGGCGCCTTCGGCCGGCCGGGCTGGGTGCCGGTCTGCTATCTGCACCGCGAGCCGGACCCGGAGGAGAGGCTCGCCTGGTACCGCGCCGCGGACGCCGCCGTCGCCGCTCCGCTCAAGGCCGGCATGCACCTGATGGCGAAGGAATACTGCGCCGCCCAGACCGACGGGCGCGGAGCGCTGGTGCTCTCCGAGCTGGCCGGCGCGGCGCCCCAACTCGCCACCGGCGCGCTGCTGGTCAACCCCTTCGACACCCAGGGGGTGGCGCGGGCGTTGCGCCAGGCTCTGGGGATGAAGGAGCGCGAACGCGCCCACCGCATGCGGCGGCTGCGCGAAGAGGTACGGACCCACGACGTCTTCTGGTGGGCCGATTCCTGCCTCGCCACGGCGCTCGCCGAGCGCCCGGGGGAGGTCCCCACGAGGGATCTGTGGAGCCATGTCTGACGCCGGATGGACGCGCCGGCCGCGGCCCGGCTGCGGAAAAAATTTCGGAATCTGATCAATAACGATCTCGCTCTCCAGAGTGAGATGTGGGCCTTTCGCTTGCGCGCGGCGGGCCCAAGCTTCTATAAATACCCGCCGCGCCGGACGCGGCGTTCCGATGGAGACCCAAGCATGGACGTCCCCGACACTTCGCTGAATCCCCCGCCGTCCGGCACACCCGGCCAGGAGCTCGCGGGCCTGCTCGGCCCCGGCGTGGTGGCCCTGGACGGCCAGGGTGGCGTGCGCTTCGCTGACGCGCGGGCGCTCGAGCTGCTCGGCTGCGCGGACGGCTTCGAGCTCGAGCGCCTGTGGGAACGGCTCAAGGGGCGCCTGGAGGCGGCGGGCCTGAGCTGGAACGGCGCCGGCGGCTCCGGGCCCGCGACCCTCGAGCTGCCGGTCGAGGGGGAGGCGGCGCCCCGCTCCCTGCTGTTCGACCTCCGCCGCGACCCCGCGAGCGGCGGCGTCCTGCTGGTGGCCAGCCTGGGGACGCTCGCGGGGCTGGAGCGCGATCTCCGGCTGACCTCGCAGATGCGGTCGGTGTCGCAGATCTCCCCGGCGGTGGCGCACGATCTGCGGGCGCCGATCAACGCGATGGTCTTCAACATCGAGATCCTCAAGGAGATGCTGGCCTCCGGCCGCGCCGCCGATCCCGCCAACAAGGACAAGCTGCTACGCTACGTCAACGTGCTCAAGGAGGAGCTCTCGCGCCTCCACCGCGGCCTCGAGACCTACCTGGCCTACATCTCGCCGCGGGGGGACCGGCAGGAGACCATCGACCTGCGCGAGCTGGCCGAGGAGCTGGCGTCGCTGCTGGTGGCGCCGGCCCGCAAGCAGCAGGGGCAGGTGCGGACCGAGCTGCCGGGGGAGGCGCTCCCCGTGGAGGGGAACCGCTACCTGCTGCGGCAGGCGCTGCTGCACCTCTCGCTCGCCGTCCTCACGGGCGTGCCCAAGCAGGGGGAGCTGCACGTGCTGGTGGAGCGGCTGGACGGCACCGCCCGGCTGCGTCTCTATGGATTGGCGGGGGCGGCCGGCGCGGAGAGCGCGGCCCCGGAGCCCGATGCGGCGCCGGTCCCCGGCTTCGATCTCAAGCTGGCGCCGGAGGGCGCGCTCGCCCAGCTCTGGGTGGCGCGCGACATCCTCACCGCCCATGGCGGCCGGGTGCGCGCGGCCGGTCCGGAGGGGGACGACGTTCCCGGGAGCCCCCGGGCTTATGAGGTAGAATTGGCGATCTCAGGAAACCCGGAGAATGGGAACAAAGGAACGAGGTGACCATGCCACACGCTCTCGCGGTCGATGACGACCCAAATTTTCTCTCGGCGCTCGCCGAGCTGATCGAGGGGCAGGGTTTCACCACCAATACCGCCTGCACCCTGCGGGACGCTCGCGCGCAGGTCAGTCACCGGACCCCGGACGTGGCGTTGATCGACCTCTATCTGCCGGACGGCAGCGGCATCGACCTGCTCAAGGACCTGGAGCTGGGCGCCTCGACGGAAGTGGTGCTGATGACCGGTCACGCCGACGTCGAGAGCGCCGTGCAGGCGTTGCGCCTGGGCGCCAGCGACTATCTGACCAAGCCGCTCGACATCGGGCGGCTGAAGAGCATCCTCGCCAACGTGGCGAGCGTGCAGCCGGCCACCCAGGCCGCGGCGCCCGTCGCCGAGACGCAAGAGGTGGGCCGGCTCGGCCTGCTGCTGGGCGCCTCGCCGCCCATGCAGGCGCTCTACGAGATGCTCAACCGGGTGGCGCCCACCGACGCCTCGGTCTTCCTGATCGGTGAGAGCGGCACCGGCAAGGATCTGGCCGCCCAGACCCTCCACCTGCTCTCGCGGCGGTCGAAGGCGCCGTTCCTCCCCCTGAACTGCGGCGCCATCTCGCCGACGCTGATCGAGAGCGAGCTGTTCGGCCACGAGCGGGGGAGCTTCACCGGCGCCCAGCGCCGGCACAAGGGGTACTTCGAGCGCGCCCACATGGGCACCCTGTTCCTCGACGAGATCACCGAGATGCCGATCGAGCTCCAGGTCAAGCTCCTGCGCGTGCTGGAGACCGGCCAGGTGGTGCGCATCGGCGGTGACCAGGCGGTGGACGTGGACGTGCGGGTGATCGCCGCCACCAACCGCGACCCCCACAAGGCGGTGCAGGACGGCAAGATGCGCGAGGACCTGCTC
>QHVW01000600.1 GCA_003223675.1 Acidobacteriota bacterium | reverse complement strand
GGCGGCGCGCTCGGCCGCGCGATCCCGGACCTGATCTGGGAGGACGACCTGCCGGGGATCCTCTCCCGGGTGCTGGCGGTCGGCTCCGAGCTGGTGCCGGTCGCCACGGGCGCCGGGCTCTTCCGGGCCACCACCGCGCCCATGCTGGCCCTGGTCAGCGGCTCTGCCCTCCGCCCCTCCCCCGACTGAGCTACTCCCAGATCCTGACCTCGAAGCGGCCGTTCGAGTCGGCCGCCCCCCGGTACATCCCCTCGGAGTTGAAGACGAACGCGAGCGCGCCGTCGTGAGCGACGCCGATCACGCCGCCGTCGCCCGGCTTGAGCTTGTGGTGGATCACCTGGTCCATCGCCTGCTGGAGCGAGAGGCCCTTGTATTCCATGAGCGCCGAGATGTCGTGCGTCACGGTGTATTTGATGAACTCCTCGCCGACGCCGGTGGCCGAGAGGGCGCAGGTCCGGTTGTTGGCGTAGGTGCCGGCGCCGATCACCGGCACGTCCCCCAGGCGGCCGAACCGCTTGTTGGTAAGACCGCCGGTGGAGGTCCCCGCCGCCAGGTTGCCGTGGGTGTCGAGCGCCACGCACCCCACCGTCCCATGCTCCTTGGGCTCCTCCTTGAGCGCCTCCTGGAGCTGCTGGTAGCGCTCGGGGGTGTCGAAATAGGAATTGGGGACCCGCTCCACCTTCATCTCCGTGGCGAACGCCTCGGCCCCCTCCCCCACCAGGAAGACGTGCGGCGACTTCTCCTTGACCAGCCGGGCGAGGGAGATGGGATTCTTGATCGTCTTCAGCGCCGCCACCGAGCCGCACGAGAGGTCGCGGCCGTCCATGATGGCGGCGTCGAGCTCGTGCGTCCCCTCGTGGGTGTAGACCGCCCCCTTGCCGGCGTTGAACAGCGGATCGTCCTCCAGGAAGCGGATCACCTTCTCGACGGCGTCCAGGCTGGTGCCCCCCTGCTGGAGGACCTCTTGGCCGATCTTGAGCGCCTGGTTGAGCGAGCGGAGATATTCCTGCTTCTTCGCCTCGGGCATGGTCTTGGGGATCGTCCCGGCGCCGCCGTGGATGGCGATCGCCCATTTGGGGCGCGGCGCCTCGTGGCGCTGGACGACGATCCCGGGCTTGCTCTGGGCGAGGAGGAGGATGGGGAACAGCAGCAGGAGCAGGGCGAGCAGGGCTTGGCGGTTCATGGCCGCGATTCTAGCTCTGTCATTCCCGCCGCAGCAGCACCAGCGTCTGATCGTCCCCCTGGGGGAGCCCCTGGGAGAATTCGCCCACGGCGTGGGGGATGGCCGCCATCACTTCCGCCAGAGGGCGGCCCCGCTCGGCGCGGAGGAGGTCGATCAGGCGCTCCATCCCGAACTCCTCGTCGTCCGGCGAGGCGGCCTCGGTGATGCCGTCGCTGTAGATGCAAACGAGATCGCCCGGCGCCAGCGTCAGCAGGCCGCCCCGGAATCGCGCGCCCGGCAGGAGACCCAGGGGGACGCCGCCCGGCGCCAGCTCCTCGGCCCTGCCGTCCCGGCGCATCAGGATCCCTGGATTATGCCCGGCGTTCAGATAGTGGAGCTCCCCGGTCTCCGGGGTGAGCTCGGTGAGCAGCAGGGTGATGAACTTGTTGGCGGCGCTCGACTCGACGATGTGCCGGTTCAGCCGCTCGAGCATGCCGGGACCGAACCCCCTCTGATCGAGCAGCAGGCGGAGCCCCGAGTGAAGCGTCGACACCATCAGGGCGGCCGGCATCCCCTTGCCGGAGACGTCCCCCACCACCAGCCCCACCCGGCCGTCCTCGTGAAGGAAGAGGTCGTAGTAGTCGCCG
This sequence comes from Acidobacteriota bacterium, assembly GCA_003223675.1. Classification (GTDB taxonomy): domain Bacteria; phylum Acidobacteriota; class Thermoanaerobaculia; order Multivoradales; family UBA5704; genus DATARR01. The sequence goes on along the minus strand of QHVW01000600.1, from coordinate 3,970 downwards.
CCCACCTGGCGCGCCGGGCGGTACCAGCCCATCAGCTCGTACCCGGGCACCGCGGGCGCCCCCTTGGGGAGGATCTGGCGCTGGATCTGGGCTGCGAGGTGCATCTCGCGCTCCAGCCGCTCCTTCTCCAGCGCCTGGAGGTGGAGCCGGGCGTTCTCCAGGGCCAGCGCCGCCTGGTTGGCGAACAGCGATAGCGTGCGGCGGTCCGAGACGAGGAAGGGGCCCACGCCCCGGCGGCTCTCCTTGTCCCCCGCCGCGATCAGCCCACGGGGGCCGCTCTCCACCTCGATCGGCACCCCCAACAGATAGCGGGCGCCCGGCAGCAGGTGGGCCGGGGCCTCGCCGCCCTCGGTGAGGAACTGCCGCAGCTTGGGATCGTCCGTCGTGAGCCAGGGGGCCGCCTCGCCGCCGAACGTGCGGTCCAGGCGATAGCGGCCGTCCTCCAGGATGTAGAGGGCGCCCCGCCGGGCGTCCAGCAGGGAGACCGCGCGCAGCAGGATCTCCTCCGACAGGCGGTCGAGGTCGAGGGTGGAGGCCACGGCCAGCCCCACGTCGTAGAGGGCCTCCAGCTCGACCACCCGGTAGTTGACCTGGAACTGCTGCTCCTTGAGCTCGACCTTGAGCCGGCAGCTCTTGAGCGCCGAGGCGAGGAGCAGGGTCAGCGGATCGCTGGCCACGGCTTCGGCGGCGGCAACGGAAGGGGAAAACAGGAGGCACCCACCCGGGAAGGCGAGGCTGCCGAGGCCACCGGCCGGAGCTCCCTCGATCAGGTCGGGGAGCGCTCGCTCGTCTCGTCACGGGAGAGGGTCAGCAGCTCGTCCCAGGCCTGCGCTACCGTGGCAGCGCGCGGCGTACCCTCCATGGCTGTCTCCTACGAAAGTCAGGACCGCATCTGTGCCACCGCGGTCGCCTCATCCGGATAGATGGGAGCGTACTGCGCGAGGCCCATGATATGGAAGGTCTTTTCGATGGTCGGAGTCAAGCAGCAGAAGCCCAGCTTGCCGTCGATCTCGATCATCTTCTCGATGATCTCGATGAGGATGGAGATGCCGATCGAGTTGACGATCTTGGTCCCCGCCAGATTGAGGAGGAGGGTCTTGTAGCCCTCGTCGAGGAGCTTGTAGGCGGCCTTGGCGATCTCCTCGCCCCCCTGGTTGTTGATATACCCCTCCGTGTAGATCACCGCCAACCCTTCGCGACGATCCACGGTGATGTTGAGGCTTTCGGTCATCTCGCCCCCGCTTTCATCGCATCTTACTCATCACGACAGTCGTGCCGTCGGCACCGGAGAGGATCTCCACCTCGTCCATGAGCCCGCGGATGATCTTGAGCCCCCAGCCACGCTTGCGCACCGCCTTGAGCTTACCCTCGATCGTGGGCTCTTCCAGCCCGTCCGGAGAAAAGCCGATGCCGGTATCACGCACCATGATGCGCAGCTTATCCGGATCTCCCCCTTCCCCCAACACCTGGAACGTCACGTAGACCTCGCGGTCGGAGGCGTGGCTGTGCTCCAGGGCGTTGATGCAGGCCTCCACCACGGCCATGCGGACCTCGTCGATTCTATCCGGGCTCATCCGGATCGACTCGGCGATGGCGGTCGCGGTCTTGCTCGCCTCGATCTCCATCTCGGGGATCATCGGCAGCGCCAGCGTGACCTCTCTCATGACGCCCTCAGCCATGTGCGAAGCCGATCCCGCCATCGCGGACCATGATACGGAACTCGTTCGGGTCCCCACCCTTCCCCAAGATCTGGAACGTCAAGTAGACCTCGCGGCGGGAGGCTCGGCTGGGCTCCAGGGCCTGAGAACAGGCCGCCACCGCCGCCGTCCTGGCCTCGCCGATGCCATCCGGGCTCATCCGGATCGACTCGGCGATCGCGACCGCGGTCCTGCTCGCCTCGATCTCCATCCCGGGGACCCTCGGCAGCGCCACCGTGATCTCTCTCAAAACGCCTTCAGCCATGATCGTACCGGCCGCTGAGGGCGATCAGAAGGAGAGATAAAGCTGCAGCGCGTAGATCACGATGGGATGGATCAGGTCGTGAGACAGCAGCCAGCCGAAACTGGCCAAGGAGCCCACCGAGAGCAAAGCCTTGACCGGAATCTCAGGGACGGCTACGTGCTTCCGAACGGAGTCTAGCATGACGTTCCTCCTCATCGCCCCTCCCCCATCGCAAGGGTGTTGCCAGGTCCCGTCCGCCTGTACCGTTTACATGCCAAACCCATTGTTTACAGGGATTTAACAGCCAAGCCCCAAAATCGTCGCCCGGAATGTCCCAAACCCTTCCGCGACATTTTGCCCCGCATCCGGGCGCTTCGTCCGAGAGGGATGGGGCGGAATGCCCATCTTGTCGCGGTTTGCAGGCGATTGGGGCAAATTGTCGCTGGCGGGTCAGATTGTCGCTAACCGACCGGATCAGCGGGCCGGCGGGTCTGCCAGTCCCGGATCATCTCAATGTATTCAACGACTTCCAGCGACTCGATGTCCCGCTTAAGATATCGCATCCGCTGAAATATGTCAGCCAGCTCCACCCAAAAGAAGCCATATCTCTCCACCAGGCTGCTCCCGCTGGGCAGCTTCAGGCGGGTTGCCACTTTCAACCAGTTCCGCACCTCGATCATCAAAGTCTCGGGATCACTGCCGTGGGCACGGATGTCGTTCCCGGAGATGTCAGACAAGACCTTCTGGTACCGGTAACGTTCCCGCTCCAGGATCAGGGACTGCTTGCTCCCCAACCGCCCCCTCCCGTAGTACCTGCACCCCAGATCGAGGCCGAGCTCGAAAGGCATGTTGAAGCGAGGGAGATCTCCGTCCCGGAGAGGCTCGATACGTGAAATGTCATGGATGCTGAAACGACAGGACCGGATCAGATTCCGGATCTTGTGCACACGGGCTTCGCCCGAGTCGGCACCATCCAGGGCGAGCCGCGGCTCGAGCCCGCACTCGAGAACGGTGAAGATCAGGCTTTGCAGGAGAGGCAGGTATTCAGGATCGAAGGGGCAATTGATGAACAGACTCCGATCGAAACGGTCGGCGCCGCTGGACATAGGGATAAGGGAGAGGGTCTACTTTGCTGAATCCCTGAAGCTGAAGCGTTCCTGGACGTGACCGCCCTTGCGGTGGACGACCACCTCGCCCTTGGATTCCATCGCAAGCTCCCGGGCCTTCTGGACGGCCGCCTCCCGGGTCCGGGTCATCTGTCGGTTCTTGGGATCGCTGCTCTCGACGACAAACCACCGGGTGCGGTAAGGGTAGACGTGGTAACGATGCCGTTCCACGGTCATCGTTTGGAGCTCCGCACGGATCGCGGCGATTTCAGCGGCGCTGAATGCCATTATCTTTTTCTCTCCACAGGGTAGTATACCTCCCCTGCGGCTCCGATGGAAGCCCCCTCAGTACCCCTTCCGCTGCAGCGTCTTGCGGTCGAGCCCCAGGATCTTCGCCGCCTCGCTCTTGTTGCCGTTGGTCAGCTTGAGGACGCGGGCGATGTGGCGGCGCTCCAGGGTGACGAGGTCGAGCGCCTCGGGGGCGGTCTGCTGGGCGGGGGGGGCGGCGAGGAGGGAGCGGATCAGCTCGACGTCGATCTCGCCGTCGGCCAGGGAGACGGCCCCCTCGACCACGTTCTGGAGCTCGCGGACGTTCCCAGGGAAGTCGTAGGAGAGCAGCAGGGCCAGCGCGTCCGAGCGCAGGGTGGGGACCGGGATCTCCTCCCGGCGGCAGAACTCCTCCATGAAGGAGCGCACCAGATGGGGGACGTCCTGCTTGCGCTCGCGCAGCGGGGGGAGCTCGATCTCCACGCCCTTCAGCCGGTAGTAGAGGTCCTCGCGGAAGCGCCCGTCGCCGATCAGCGCCTCCAGGTCCTGGTGCGTGGCGGCCACCAGCCGCACATCCACCGGGATGGGCCGCCGGCCGCCGACGCGGGTGACCTCGCGTTCCTGGAGGGCCCGCAGGAGCCGCACCTGGAGGGAGG
>QHVW01000599.1 GCA_003223675.1 Acidobacteriota bacterium | reverse complement strand
AGAGGTTGGCGAGCGCCGTCTCGTCGAGCTGCTTGCCGAACCCCTGGGCCTCCACCTCCGCCGCGAGGTCGGAGGTGAGCTCGGCGTACCGCTGGTTGAAATATTCCATCGCCCAACCCACCGGCTGGCCGTCGAGCAGGCGGCGGAGGGCGCTCTCGAAGACGCCGGTCTGCGGCCCGGCGCCGGGCCACACCAGGGAGAAGCCCCACGCCCGGTCCACGTGGCCGACCACCGCCAGCGCGCCGCCCCGCGGATGGCCGAGCAGCTTTTGCGGCAGGCGGCCGAGGAAAGGCCCGGGCGAGAGCTCCCGGCGCTCCCCCGGGCCCTTGCGGGTGAATTCGTCCCAGCGCGGCGTGCCGGCGCCGTAGCAGGCGAAGCAGAAGGCGACGAGGCCGTGTACGCGGGCCTGTGCGTCCACGTCCTCGGCCGCGAAGTAGTGCTCGGGGCTGATGGCGCCGGAGCCCGGGCCGGGCCAGTCCTGGCAGACCAGGGCCCCCTGCCGGTCCCGCTGCGCGGCATCGCCGGCGGGGAAGCCCAGGCCATGGCAGGCGGCGAAGAGGAGCGCCGGCGCATCGTCGAGCAGACCGCTGAGACGGCCGCGGGTCGCCTCCTCCCCGAGCGCGGTCTCGACGCTCCATCCAGGCTTGTCGCGCCGCATCCCGTCCGCCACCGGCTGCGTCAGGTGGGCGCTGAGCGATGCGGTCACCGGGTCCCCGGGATTGGCCGGAGCGAAGAAGCAGGCCCGCGGGCTCCGTCCGCCGCCGCCCGTCTCGGCCGCCACCACGCTCTCGGCGTAGCGCCGGTATTCCTCGAGGCTGTCGAAGCACAGGCGGCCCACGGCGTACTGCACGTCGAGCTGGTACTGGAACGAGAAGGGGATCGCCTCCGGGTCGCCGACCAGCAGGAGGTAGTAGGGCACCCTCTCCGGATCGGCCGGCCCGGGGCCGGCGCCGTGACGGGCGAGGAACGCGACCTTCGTCTCTCCCTCCTGATAGCCGTCGTCGCCCACGAATTCGCGGAAGAAGCGCTCCTGTCGTTGGCCGGCCTGAGCCCGCCGGAGGTCGAGCAGCGGCGCGAGGGCCTCGCGCAGGGGCTCGGGGTCCGCCGAGCGGGGGAAGATCACGCCCCAGCCGGCCTCGTCGAGCTTGCTGGGATCGAGACCCTCCTTGAGCCCCCGCCGCGCCTTGCCCTCGCCGCGGGCCACCCAGGCCTGGAGCTCGCGGACGCGCGCCAGGTCGGCCGTGGCGCCGAGAGCGAAGTCGGCGAGCTGCCGCGGCGGCACGGGAGGCGTCAGATAATCGCCGCTCCGGCCGTCGAGGCCGTTGAACCAGAGCATCGGCTCCTCGGGGCGGGTGCGGCTCGGCAGCTCATCAGGCATCGGTTCATTCCTTTCACGTTCCGCATCCACTAGACCGGCGATCGCGAGAGCCGGTGTAGCGCGGTACTAAGACACTGGCGAAGCCTGCTGATGGATTGTTACAGCGGCTGTGTACGAGAGTGATCGAAACTCCGGGGTAATTTCATGAGCATTGGGGCATATCTGAATGATGATGATCGCGCGAGGAGCACTAACCGGTGCGCACCGGTCTGCTCGTGCGGACGATGAGATGTTCCTATTTTAACATCGCAGTGTTTTAAGCTCTTGCTGGTTTCTCTTTGGATCCCATTGCGGTCGCTCTTGACTATTCCGCCAGGACAGACCAAGATGTATGTGACACAGACCTTTATCCATCCAGTAACCACAGTAACCGGTTGAGGCATACGCAGGAGCCTCGCGCGTCTTTGACCGGTGCCGCGCGAGCCACACTAAACCCCTGCGCCGCCTCCGAGGTCTATCTGTGCCAGGATGCAAATTCGCAAGGAGAAGAACATGAGAAAAGCGTTGGCTCTCTTCGTTCTCACGCTCACCTCAGTTTGGTCGGCCCCTCCCCTGCTCGCGGATTGCCCGGGGGCTTCCGCTTGCGTGCTGAGCAAATGCCCGCAGGGCGCGCGGCAGGTCAAGCCTGGGCAATCCATCCAGAAGGCGATCGACGCCTCGCCCTGTGGCCCCTCGGCGGTCTGCGTCGCGCCCGGGACCTACAAAGGACTGATCAATTTTCACGGCAAGCCGGTCAACCTCGTCTCGTCGGGAGGCCCCGGCGTCACGTTCCTCGACGGCGGCGGCGCCGGACCGGTGGTGACCTTCACGACGGCGGAGGGCAAGGACAGCATCCTCGACGGCTTCACGGTGCGCAACGGCATGGCCGGCTACGGCGCGGGCATCTTGATCAACATGGCTTCTCCCACGATCCGCAACTCCATCCTGACCCAGAACCGGGCCACCGGGACCTTCGGGCGAGGGGGCGGGGTCGGAGTCCTCGGAGCGCAGGCCTTCCCCGCGATCCTCTGCACCCAGTTCCTGGGGAACATGGCGGATTATGACGGCGGCGGATTGATCAGCGGCTACTCCGCCAATCCCTATCTGCGGTCGGACTACTTCGAGGGGAACAAGGCCCAGTACGGCGCTGGGATCGGCGTCTACAACAGCGGCCGTCTCGACCTGGGTTGGACCGAGCTGATCGCCAACCAGGCGAGCGGGGACGGCGGCGGGATTCATTCCGGGGTCGTGTATGGCAACGTTTTGGTCCGTCAGGTCTGGTTCAAGAACAACACCGCGGGCGGCAACGGCGGCGGCATGTGGGTGCCGGCGGGGGTTGCGGACGTGATCAATTGCACGTTCGACGGCAACCAGGCGTCCAACGGAGGAGGCGTCGCGGCGGGCTTCGGAGGAATGGTGAACGTTGCGAGCACGCTGTTCGTCCGCAACAAGACGGCCGCGCTGATCAATGCCTCGGGCTCCAATACGTCGGTGGTGAACCACTACAACGGCTTTTACAAC
>QHVW01000598.1 GCA_003223675.1 Acidobacteriota bacterium | reverse complement strand
GCCTTATTTCGTGACCGTGCCCTGAATTTTTTCCAGTTTGCAGCGTGGTTGGATAGATTCGTCGACGCAGCAGTGCGGGACGGTTTTGCCTGTCGAGAGGTCGGCAAGGCAAGCGAAGCCCGCCGGGCGCTCCTGTTGTCTTGGCGGACCGGGAAGACACCCGACGGGCTTCCGAGAGGAGGCCATGGTAAGCGTTGCGGGTGTTGGCTGCAAGCAGTATCGAGAGCAGATGGACAGGGGTGCGGTGCCCGAGTTGAGCTGTCCGGATCCGAAGTGTCAGGGGGCTGCCCTGCGGGGCCATGGCTGGTATAGGCGCTATCTCGCAGGAGAGCGGCAGTCGGTGCGTCGGGTGCGGTGCCCGCGTTGCGGGGTCAGCCATGCGGTGTTGCCGGAGGATGTCTGCGCCTATCGCGATTTGACGTTTGCCGCCGTCGAGGCGGGCTTGGCCGCGCAGCGTCCAAGCGCTGGCGCGGAGGTCTCGGGGCAGATGGGCGGCGCGGGAGTGCGTCGGGTGCGCGGTTGGCTGCGTAGCGCGCAGGCACCTTATGCCGCCAAGCTTCAGGGACTGCTGGGGCCGGTCTCGGGTCCTTGGTGGCGGGGGGCGCAGTCGGTGGTGGGAGAGGCGGCGGGTTGGCTGACGCGGCTGAGGCACTGGCTCTGGTCGGGCTTTCGCTGCTTTCTCGGCGGGGTGAGCGGTCTGTACCGCCACGGCCGGCCGGCCTCCCGGTCGGCGGGGGCCTCTCCATAGGTTGGTAACTGTCCATCGGGCGGTTCTGCCACGAAGCTACTGCCGGGGGCTTTGGGATGATCCCTGAGCCCGATTTCGGAGACTTCGTGTCATGGATGAGACCCTGAAAGAGAAGATCGCGTTGTTTCGCTACGGCGTCATTGCCGAGTTGGTCAGGCAGCCGCCTGCGCCGCGCGACAAGGAGCGCCTGCTGGGCGCCCTTGCGGCACAAGAGTGGAGCGTCCCGGGCAGCCAGCGCACCCGCATCGGCCGCTCGACAGTGCGGGATTGGATCGAGCTGTATCAGACCCATGGGTTTGAGGGGCTCAAGCCGGGCCCACGGGCCGATGCCGGGCGGTCGCGGGCGATCCCGGAGGAGGTGCAAGAGCTGCTGCTCCAACTGCGTGCCGAGCGTCCGAGCGCCTCGCTCGACAGCCTGATCCGCGCTCTTCATCTGTCCGGCCGCGTGGCGCCCACCCTGAGGCTGTCGCGCAGCTCCGTGCATCGCTTCTTCGCCGCTCAGGCGGCGCCGGCCCAAGAAGCCGCCACCGCCGAGCCGGATGCTCTGGCCTTCACCTACCCGCACGTCAACGATCTGTGGACCTCGGACCTCATGCACGGGCCCCGCTTGCTGGTGCCGGGTCGAACGGACGGCGGCAAGACCTACCTCTACGCCTTCCTCGACGACGCGACGCGCATGGTGCCGTTTGCCGCCTTCTACCTGGCCGAAAACGCCGCCTGCTTCCAGGACGCTCTCAAGCAGGGGCTACTGCGCCGCGGCCTGCCGCGACGGCTCTATTGCGACAACGGCGCGACCTTCCGCACCCATCACTTGCAGGTCATCTGCGCCACGCTCAATATCTCCCTGATCCACTCCCGGCCTCACAAGCCCCGCGGGCGCGGCAAGATCGAACGCTTCTTCCGCCATGTCCGCACCGCCTTTCTGCCCCATCTCACCGCAGAGATCCTCAGCGACCTGGGCGCGCTCAATCGCGTCTTCTGGGCCTGGCTGGAAGCCGAGTATCATCAGACTGCCCACCGCGGCCTCGGCGGGCAAACCCCTCTCGATCGCTTCCTCGACGACCAGGCGCTGATCCGCCCGGCCCCCGAAAAGCTCGAGCTGTGGCTGCGCATGAGCGTCGCCCGGCGGGTCGGACGCGACCGTATCGTCCACCTCGACGGCCGTCTCTACGAGGCCCCCGATGGCTATGCTGGCGAGACCGTCGAGGTCCTCTACGACCCCTACGACCCGGCGCGTCCCGTCCACTTCCGCCGCAAAGGCGAGAGCGCCGAGCGGCCGCTGCGCCGGCTCGATCTCGCCACCAACGCCACCCTGCGCCGCGTCGCTCGCGACAGCGAGCCGGTCACCGAAGCCCCTACCACCGGCATCAGCTACCTCGCGCTCCTCGCCAAGAAGTTCTACGGGGAGGACAACGAATGAATCTCTACGCGCCGGCTTTCGGCTTCACCCATCCGCCCTTTCAGCGCCCCCTCGCCGCCGACCAGCTCTTTCGGCCCCAGGGGCTCGAAGAGCTGCACTCGCGTCTGCGCTATCTCGTCGACTCCAGGGCCATCGGACTGCTCACCGGCGAGCCGGGCAGCGGCAAGTCCACCGCCCTGAGGCGACTGCGAGACGACCTCCACCCCGACCAGGTCCGCGCTGTGTACCTGCACGATACCCTGGTCAATCCCGCCGACTTCTGCCGTCAACTCGCTGTCGAGCTCGGCCTCCAGCCGCAGTGGTCTCGTGCCATGACCTTCCGACTCATCCAGCAGGAGATCCAGCGACTGGTCAAGGATCGCCACCTCACCGTCCTACTCATCGTCGATGAAGCCCACAATCTCAGACCCGAGGTCCTCGCCCTCTTTCCCCTGCTCGCCAACTTTGAATGGGACGGCGCCGGACGCCTCGCCGTCCTCTTCGCCGGCCAATCCGGGCTGCGACAGATCCTGCGTCTGTCGCATCTCGAAGCTCTCGCTCAACGCATCGCCATCCGCTTTGCTCTGCGCGGCTTCGACAGAGACACCACCCGCCTCTACCTCGAACACCGCTTTCAGATCGCAGGCCTCCAACGGCCCCTCTTCACCGCCCCTGCCCACGAAGCCCTCTTCGACACCTCGCAGGGAATCATGCGCCGAATCGACTCCCTCGCCCACCACGCTCTGGCCGCGGCAGCCACCTCCAGAGCCAAGCTCGTCGAACCCGAGCACATCCTGCAAGCCGCCGAGGAGCTGCGCTCATGAACGCATCCGAACCGATCCTCGACTATCTGAGGAACCAGATTCCCGCTTACCCGTTCGACCCCAAGCTCGACGAAGACTTTGTCCACGAGCTGATCGCGGACTTTCACGATCTCGACATCCTCGAA
>QHVW01000597.1 GCA_003223675.1 Acidobacteriota bacterium | reverse complement strand
TTCGGCGCCGGGCTGAAGCTCATCCGCGGCCTCACCTCCAAGCCGGTGGGGATGAACGTGATCGTCGAACGCTCCTCGAAGGTCTACCAGGAGCGGATGCAGCGCTTCGTGGATGAGGCCATCGCGGGAGGCATCCGCTTCTTCGTGACCTCGCTGGGCAACCCCCGCTGGGTGGTGGAGAAGGCGCACGCGGCCGGGGGCTTCGTCTATCACGACGTCACCGAGCGGAAGTGGGCGCTCAAAGGGCTGGAGGCCGGGGTGGACGGCCTGATCGCGGTCAACAACTGGGCGGGCGGTCACGCCGGGCCGAAGAGCGCCGAGGCGCTGATGGCGGAGCTGGGCGATCTCGGCGTGCCGGTGGTCTGCGCCGGCGGCATCGGCGACGAGGAGGATTTCGTGCGCGCTCTGCGGATGGGCTACGCGGGCGTCCAGATGGGGACCCGCTTCATCGCCACCACCGAGTGCACCGTGCACCCGGACTACAAGCGGGCCATCCTCCAAGCGGACGCGGACGACATCGTGCTGACCGAGCGGATCACGGGGGTGCCGGTGGCGGTGATCCGCACCCCCTACATCGAGAAGACGGGCACCAAGGCCGGCCCGCTCGCCCGCTGGATGCTGCGCGGCCGCAAGACCAAGCACTGGATGCGGACGCTCTACGCCCTGCAGTCGATCTGGAAGCTGAAGCGCTCCGCGACCACCTTTTCCTACCGGGACTACCTCCAGGCGGGCCGCAGCGTGGCGGGGATCGAGGCGGTGGAGCCGGCGGGAGAGATCGTGCGGCGGTTCCGGCGGGCGGCGGAGGGGGCGGAGGTGGTTTCCGCCCGGGCATGAAGGCTTTCACCCATGCTCCTCCCCCTCCTTGTCCTCCTCACCTCCCCGCCGCCGGCCCCGATCTTCACCGACCGCGCCGCCGACTGGGGGCTCAATTTCACCTATTCGACCGGCCAGACCGGCGAGCTCTACTTCCCGGAGATCATGGGGGGCGGGGTGGCGCTGCTCGACTATGACAACGACGGCGACCTCGACGTCTTCGTGGTCCAGGGGCATCCGCTGAAGCCCGGCTCTCCCGATCCCGGACCGGCGGGGTGGGGGCGGCTGTTCCGCAACGACCTGATCACGCCGCAGGGGAAAAATCCCGTGCCCCGGTTCGTGGACGTGACCGCACAGAGCGGCATCCGGGCGACGGGGTACGGCATGGCGGTGGCCACGGGGGATTTCGACAACGACGGCCGGGTCGATCTCTACATCTCGAATTTCGGCTCGAATCAGCTCTGGCACAACAATGGGGACGGCACCTTCACCGATGTCACGGCCAGGGCGGGGGTGGACGATCCGCGCTGGAGCTCCGGCGCCGCGTTCGTTGATCTGGACCGCGACGGCTGGCTCGATCTCTACGTCCTGAATTACGTCGATTATTCGATCGCCAATTCGATCGCCAGTTCGATCGCCAATAATGTGCGCTGCTACGCCCCCAGCAGCCGGCGCGACTACTGCGGCCCCTCGACCTTCGCGCCGGTGCCGGACCGCCTGTTCCGCAACCGGGGGAACGGCACGTTCGAGGACGTCTCCCTCCCCTCCGGCATCGGCCGCAAGGCCGGCCCGGGGCTCGGCGTGGTGGCGGACGACCTCGACGGCGACGGCTGGCCCGACCTCTTCGTGGCCAACGACGGCGCCGCCAGCTTCCTCTGGATCAATCAGAAGAATTTCACCTTCCGCGAGGAAGGCCTGCTCGCCGGAGTGGCCTTGAACGCCGCCGGCAAGCCCGAGGCCGGCATGGGGATCGCGGTGGGGGACGCCGACGGCGACGGCCGCGACGACCTCCTGATCACCCATCTGACGGCGGAGACCAACACCTTCTATCTCAACCTCGGCGGCGGTCTGTTCGAGGACGCCACGGCGCGCTCGGGTCTGGGCGCGCCGAGCCTGCCGTTCACCGGCTTCGGCACCGGCTGGCTCGACGTGGATAACGACGGCAAGCTCGACCTCGCGGTGTTCAACGGCGCCGTGAACCTGTCCGGGGCCATGGGATCGGGCCCGGGGATCGCCCCCTACGCCCAGCCGCACCAGCTCTACCGCAACCTGGGCGGCGGCCGGTTCGCGGTGGCGCCGGAAGCCGGACCGGATTTTCAGAAGCTCGCGGTCTCCCGGGGGGCCGCCTTCGGGGACATCGACAACGACGGCGACACGGACATCCTGGTGGTGGACGCGGACGGTCCCCTCCGCCTGCTGGTCAACGAAGGGGGAAATCGCAATCCCTGGCTCGGCCTACGGCTGGTGGGGAAGCCCCCGGGAGCCAAGGCGGAGCGCGACATGATCGGTGCCCGGGTCGAGGTGAGGCGGAAGGGGGCTCCCTCGCTCTGGCGGCGCGTCGCCACCGACGGCAGCTACGCCTCGGCGAGCGATCCGCGGGTGCTGGTGGGATTGGGGGACGCCTCCGAGGTGACCGGCGTGCGGGTGCTCTGGCCGGATGGCCTCGCCGAGCTCTTCCCGCCGCCTCCCTTGCGGACGTACACCACCCTGGTGCGTGGCAGGGGGAAGGCGGAAGGACCGAAATGAGCGCGATTTTTCTCGCCCTCGTGATAGCGGTCGCGACGCCGGACCTCTCCGGCCTGGAGAGCGCGGTGGCGGCGCAGATCTCGGAGATGCGGAGCCTGGCGGACAAGCAGGGTTCCGATCCTCGCGCCTGGGGGGATCTCGGGCAGGCCTATCTCGCCTACGGCTTCAACGACGCCGCGGCGGACTGCTTCACCAAGGCGGCCGGTCTCGATCCCAGGGATTACCGTTGGCCCTACCTCCTGGGCGCCGCTCAGCAGGCCGCCGGACGGCTCGACGAGGCCGCGGACGCATTCACCCAGGCCCTGAAACTGGCGCCGGACGCCGCGGCCGGCTGGGTGCATCTGGGGGAGATCCGGCTGCTCCAGGGACGCCTGGACGACGCCGAAACCGCGCTCCGCAAGGCGCTCCAAGTCCCTGGCACCTCCGCCGCGGCGCATTCCTTCCTCGGGCAGACGGCCCTGGCGCGGCGCGACTTCAAGGCCGCGGCGGAGCATCTGGAGGCCGCCCTCGCCGCGGTGCCGGAGGCGAGCCGCCTGCA
>QHVW01000596.1 GCA_003223675.1 Acidobacteriota bacterium | reverse complement strand
CCCGCAAGGCGGGCCTCGACGTCCGCGACGAGGTCCTCGAGAAGCGGCTGGTGGTCCCGGTCGCGCGTAGCGTCTCCCGGTCGCTCGGCACCGCCGACGACGCGGAGCCGCGGAAGGAGCTTTGATGAGCGCCAAACCCATCGCCCTCACGGTTGTCCTGTTCTGCCTGGCCGCCGCCGGCTGGGCCCAGAAGCCGGAGAGCCAGCCCGGCTACGTGCCGATCGATGAGCTGGGCCTTTTTCCCCGCGACAAGCTGGAGGTCGAGATCAACATCGGGCCTCCCCTCCTGCGCATGATCGCCGCGGGCACCAAGCAGGACGACCCCGGCTTCTCGGCGGTGATGGACGGGCTCAAGTCGATCCAGGTCCAGGTCTTCCCCGTCAAGGGGGTGGACACGGGCGCCGTCAAGACGAAGATCGACCGCGCCGTCCACTGGCTGGAGGGGCATGGCTGGCAATCCACGGTGAAGGTGCGCGACCAGGGGCAGGAGACCTACGTCTATCTCAAGATGACCGGCGACAGGATCGAGGGGCTGACCCTGCTCTCCCTCGATCCCAAGGACGAGGCGGTGGTGATCAACATCGTCGGCCGCATCGATCCCGCGGAGCTCGGCCGCCTCGGCCAGAGCCTGCACGTGCCGCAGCTCAAGAACGTCCCCACAGGGAAGAAAAAACCGGAATAGCCGTCCCTTGCCGTCCCTTATGGATGCGATATTGATACGGAGGTTTGCCATGAAGCGCAGTCTCGTCGGTCTCGCCGCCTTGCTGTCTCTGGCCTCCCTGCTCGCCGGCTGCGGCGGGTCCCCCACGGTCTCGGAGGTGCGCTGGGAGATCGAGCACCGCTTCCCCGAGGCCCGCTTCGAGCCGGAGGAGCACGTCCACCTCGGCCGCTTCACCATGGCGCTGGTACGGGGCGTCGTCCACCTGGCCGCCCATGACGAGGACGACCAGGAGGGGGTGGCGATGCTCAGCCAGATCCACGCCGTGGATGTGGCCAGCTACAAGGTCCACAACCTTCCCTCCCTGGACGGCCTGGCGGCGGATCCCCACTTCGACCGCGAGCTCCGGAAGCACGGCTGGTCGCAGTTGGTCCGCACCCACGAAGAGAACGAGAGCACCTGGGTCTACGTGCGCGGCACCCAGGAGGGGGTCCTGGACAACCTCTTCGTGGTCTCCCTGGAGAAGAACGAGCTGACGCTGGTCCGCGTCGACGGCCGGCTCGACAAGATGATCGCCATGGCGATGGCCGAGCACCCCAAGGACGTGATGGGGGGCGGGCACAAGGGGCGGAAGGAGCACAAGGAGAAGGATGAGGTCAAGACGGCGGCGGTGAAGGAGGAGCCGTAAGGCTCCTCCCCTGGGACCGCCGGCGTCCCCGCCGGCCTCTAACCAGTTTTTAACAAAAACAAAAGCGGAGTTAGAAGCCGGCGAGGACGCCGGCGGTCCCAGGAGAGGGTGCTGTCATAGACTTCCTGCCCATGAGACGCGCCGTACTCCTCCTCGCCCTGCTCGCTCCGCCCCTCCACGCCCAGTCCCCCTGGGACCCCCTCTTCCTCGGCTACGGCACCGAGCCGGAGATGGACTACGGCGGCCGCACCGTGATGTCCCTTCAGAGCGCCGCCAGCCGGGGGATCGGCTCGATCGCGGGGGTCGGCGAGCGGCATCCGGGGGTGGCGCCGGCGTGGGAGTTTCCGGTGGGGGCGGCGGTGCTGCTGCTCCAGCACGAGGTGGACGGCCACGGCGGCCGGGCGCGCGAATTCGGGCTCTCTCCCAGCTATTCGTTCAACTACGACTTCTCGGCCGCCACCGGCACCCAGCGGCCGCCCAAGACCAACGAGGAGAACGTCCTGCTCGCCGCCGCCGGCACCGAGGCCGACCAGGTGATGTCGCACCGGGCGCTGCTCGACTTCCTGCGGCCGGAAGGGGCGGACGGCGCCAAGGTGCCGCTCGCCATGATGTCCAAGCTCGATCTCACCCTCTACGTCTCCGAGGTCAAGGACCCGGACCGGGGCGACGCCTTCGTGCGGCAGTACCGGGACGGCAACGACATGGCCTACTACCTGATCTCCCGCCAGGCGCAGCGGCGGGGAGCCGATCCGGCAGCGGTCTGGGACGGCACCTACGTGGTCAATTTGAACGATCCGCTGCTCGGCCGCATTTATGACGAGATGCGGACCACGGCGCTCTGGAACCTCCTCGACCCCGTCATGGTGGGCTCGGTGATCAATTACTTCCGCGAGCACGTGCTGGGCGGCCAGGTGCGGGTACATGCCCCCACCCTGCGGATCGCTGACGGCGTGGGGCTCGCCATCGGCACCCGCGGCGCCTTGGGGCCGCAGGAGGTCTCGCGCTTCCTGGACCTCCACGCCGCCACCCGCCGGGGGGTGTACACGGTCTACATCCGCGACCTCGACTCCTCGATCGACCGCGCCTACGGCTTCGGCGCCGCCGTCCACGGCTTCCCCCTGGGACCGGCCACGGAGCTCGGGCTCGCGGCCGACTCCTGGAGCGAGCCCACGTCGGCCGAGCGCGTCCGCACCGGGAGCGGCTGGAACGCCACGGCCGAGGTCGACACCCTGTTCGCGGAGCGCTGGGGGCTCTCGGCCAAGGTGGGCTCGAAGTCGGCAGGGTTCTTCCCCGGCCTGCCGCTCTCGGACGGCGTCTATGTGGCCTTCGGCGTGCGGGGGATCTGGTGATGCGGCCGTTCACCTCAGAGGATTGCGCCCGCTGCCGCCGGGACTTCCCCTCGCTGGCCCGCACCGTCGACGGCGTCCCCCTGGCCTTCCTGGACGGCCCGGCGGGCACCCAGGTGCCGGAGCCGGTGATCGCCGCGAGACCGTGGCCACCTTCCTGGGCGCGCCGAGCGGGATGGAGATCTCGTTCGGCCAGAACATGACGACGCTGACCTACTCGCTGAGCTACGCCCTGGCGCGGGAGATGGCGCCGGGGGACGAGATCGTCATCACCCAGCTCGATCATGAGGCGAACCGGGGACCCTGGTTGAATCTCCAGGAGCGGGGGATGGTGATCCGCGAGGTGGCCCTGCGGCGGGACGGCCGGCTCGACCCGGAGGACCTCGCGCGGCAGGTGACTCCGAAAACCCGTCTGGTGGCATTGGGGATCGCCTCGAACGCGCTCGGCACGGTCACCGACGCCACGCTGGCCCGGCGGCTCTCGCGGGAGGTGGGCGCCTGGCTCCTCCTTGACGCCGTCCACTACGCGGCCCACCTTCCGATCGACGTCGTGGCGCTCGACGCCGATTTCCTCCTCTGCTCGGCCTACAAATTCTACGGGCCGCACGTGGGCATCCTCTACACCCGGCCCGGCCTGCTCGACCGCCTGCCCACGGACCGGCTGCGCGTGCAGGACGCGGAGGGGCCGGCCCGGATCGAGATGGGGACCCTCAACCACGCGGCCCTGATCGGCGTGAAGGCGGCGGTCGAGCACATCGCCTCCTGGGGGGAGGGAAGTAGCCTCCGCGAGCGGATCGTCTCCGCCATGAACGGCATCGCCAGCTATGAGCACGAGGTGGGGGCCTACTACCACGACCACGTCCGGCGCATCCCGGGCGTCACCGTCTGGGGGCCGGATTTCTCGGGCCCGCGCGCGCCCACGATCTCGATCACCATCGACGGCGTCCCCGCCCAGGACGCCGCCCGGGCCCTGGGGCAGCGCGGAATCCAGGTGTGGGACGGCCACTTCTTCGCCATCCGGCCGATCGAAGCCCTGGGGCTCCTCGAGCAGGGGGGCGTGCTGCGCACGGGGATCGTCATGTACAACACCCGCGAGGAGGTCGACCGGCTGCTGGAGGGGATCGCGGCGCTGGCCCGGCGGTGAGGGCTGTTTTTTCCCCTCTCCCGGTGAGGGAGGTGGGAGGGGACGGGAGAGGGGTAGGGGTGAGGGCTTACGGCGCCGCCGTCACGATCTCCACCCCCTTGGCCTCCGGCCCCAGCGCGATCGCCTGCGGCAGGTGGCGGCCGTCGAGCCAGACGATCCGCTGGCTTTCCAGCTCGGCCTTCAGCCGGTTGACCGCGGCCTCCAGCCTGGGGAGGGTGGAGACGTCCTCGACCTTCCCCCAGGATTCCATCCAGGCCCGGGCCGCCGAGCTCCCCGCTCCGTAAAGATTCCAGACGAAGAGCGGCACGTGGACCGCGGCGAGGTAGCGGCGGACGACCGCCGGATCGTAGCGGCTGGCGTCCTGCTCGTGGCCGCCCAGCACCAGCACCACGGCCCGGCGGTCGTTCCCGGCCGCGGCCTGGAGCCCGGCCACCGCCACCGCGTCCGCGATGCGCTGCTCGCCTGCCTTGGGTGGATTGAGATAGGTGTATCCCGAAAGGAGCCAGAAGACGCCCCCGTCCTTGGACGTCAGCTCGCGCGACAGCCCGAACAGCTCGGCGGGAATCTTCGATTGCCGGTAGGGGCTGCTGGCGAGGGAGAGGAAGCGCACCCGGTCCTCGGGGCCGAGCCGCATCCTGTCCCGGAAGTCGAGGTAGCTCAGCCGCCGGTTCGACGCCGCCAGCTTGTCGCTGATCTCCTGGCCCGAGGGCACCCGCACCACGATCACCTTGCCGGGCCCGTTCTCCACCGCGTCGGCGGTCAGCGGCCGGCTGCCGAGAGCAAACCACCCCGCGAGCCCCGGGGCCGGAGGGAGGGCCGCTCCCGGGCGGACCCGCACCGGCAGGGCGGTCAGCTCGGTCGACACCTCGCTGCCGTACTGGCCGCCGTAGGCCACGTCCCGGTGGGCCGTCACCCCCGGCGGGAACCAGAGCTCGGCGGAGAGGACGTGCAGGCTGCTCAGGTCCTTCGGAGGAAGGGCGGCCCGGCCGGAGCCGTCCACGGTCAGCGGCTCGCCGTCCAGCGTGAGATCGATCGACACCGGATTGACGCCGTTGACGCTCTGCCAGGTGAGCCGGGCGGTCCTGGGGGCCCTCTGGCCGTCGCTCTCCAGCACGATCTGGACCTCGGCCGGGGGGCGGGGCAGGTTGATCCACTGGGTGGCGCTCGCGATCTCCTTCCCCTGGGCGTCCAGGGCGCGGGCGACGAGCTGGTGCGGCAGGAGATCCGGCCCCAGATCGATCTTTTGGACCCAGGGGGGGTGCTCCAGCCGCCCCACGCTTGCGCCGTCCAGCGTGAATTCCACCGCCGCCACGGGGCCGCTGACCGTGACCTCGATGGGATAGACCCCCGAGATCAGGCCGAGAAGAAGGGTGACGAAGACGATCATGGGCAAGACCTCGCGACGAGATTGTAGCCCGTGGCGTCAGGGCGTGACGCCCACCAGCTCCAACCCGGCCGCCTGGGGAGAGAGCGCGATCGACTGCGGCAGGAGCCGGCCGTCCACCATCACGATCCGTTGCGAGTCGAGGGTGTCCCGCACGAGCGGCACGCGCAGGGCCGCCAGGTAGCGCCGGACCCGGGCGGCGTCGTAAGTGCTGGCGTCCTTCTCGTCGCCGGAGAGGACGAGCAGCACCGCCCGCCGGCGGTTCTCCGCCGCGGCCTGGAGGCCGGCCACGGCCACGGCGTCCGCGATCCGCGGGGGACCCGTGACGGGATAGATGTCGATCCTCCGGCCGACCTGCCAGGCGCTCGGCTCTTGCGACGGCCGAAGGGTCTTCAGCAGCCAGGGGAGGCTCCCGGTCCGATAGTCGCTGACGGGGGAGATGTCGAACAGATCGGAGAGCTGATCTCCCGAGCCCGCGATCCGCTTCGGGACGGGAAAGACGAAGCGGACCCCGTCCTCCTTGCCGAGTTGCATCTCGTACCGGATGTCCCGCGCCAGGTGGCCGACGCGCCCCATCTTCTCCGCGACCTCCTGGGCCGTGGGCACGCGGACCACGTAGAGCTTGGCCGGCCCGTTCTCGACCGCCGCCACGGTGAGCGGCTTGCCCTTCGCGGTTAGCCAGCCGGCGAGCCTGCCGGCGGGGGGGACCTCCCCCGAGCGCGGCCGCACCGGCACTCCCGTCAGCTCGGTCGCGACCTCGGAGCCGTACTCGCCGCCGTAGGCCAGGTCCTGGCGCACCGATTCCAGGGGGGTGAAGTCGACCTGGGCGGTGAGCACGTGGACGGAGCTGAGGTCGTGCGCCGGCAGGGTCCCGCGTCCGCCGGCGTCGAGCGGCACGGGCAGGCCGTCGAAGGTGAGAGAGATCGCATGGGGCTTCTCCCCCTTGAGGTTCGTCCAGGCCACCCGCGCCGCCTTCGGGGGACCGCTCCCGGCCCCTTCCAGCACGATCTCGGCCTTGGACAGGGGGTGGGCGAGGTTCACCCACTCCTCGGCCCGGCCGAGCTCGTGACCCTGGGCGTCGAGGGCCCGGGCCACGATCTGGTGCGGCAGGAGCGACGAGCCGAAGTTGATCGTCCCCTTCCAGGAGGGGCTCGGCAGGGTCCCGGCGCTCCGGCCGTCCACCACGATCTCGACCGCCGCCGCCGGGCCGCTCACGGCCAGCTCGATGGGATACGGGCCCGTGATCAGTCCGAAGAAGAGAGTGAGGAAGGCGATGGTCATCGTCGTCTCCTGGTGGAAACTACGGCTGCGAGCCTCTGAGCAAGCCCTGTGCCGTGCCGCGCCCCCAGGCACGGTCGGACGGGAGTGATCTCAAGAGGTGACGGCGACTCACCGGCGGAGGACGGTCAGGGCGTGGCGCCCGCCAGCTCCACCCCGGCCGTCTTGGGGGTCAGGGCGATCGACTGCGGCAGGAGCCGGCCGTCCACCAACACGATCCGTTGCGAGCCCAGGGCCTCCCGCAAGGCCGCGACCGCCCGTCTGAGATCCCTCTCTTGTCTGATGATCTCGACCTTCCCCCAGGAGGTCGCCGCCGACCCGGGCTTCGGATCGCCCACGCACCAGACGAAGAGCGGCACGCGCAGGGTGGCGAGATAGCGCCGGACCACCTCGGGATCATACCGGCTCTGGTCCTTCACGTCGGGGACGAGCACCAGCAGCACGGCGCGCCGGCGGTTCTCCGTGGTCGCTTCGAGGCCGGCGACCGCCACCGCGTCGGTGAACCGCAGGCGGACTCCCCCCGCCGGCACAGGCCCGCGGGCGGTCACCAGCAGCATGGGGAAGCTGCGGTCCTGGGGGTGGAGGTCCTTCGAGATCGTGAACAGATCGGTCAGGTCCCCCTCCTCCCCGGAGCCCTCGAACCGCTCGGAGAAGGGGAAGACGATGCGGACCGCGTCCTTCCTGCCGAGCGTGAGATCCGCCCAGACATCGGCGGTGGACTGGAGCGCCTTCTCGTTCTTCCTGCGGTCACTCTCTTCCTGCTTGAGGTCCTGCGTGGGATTCGCCAGGCTCCAGAGCGCCATGGGGACGCCCGGCGAGCGGACGACGTAGAGCTGCGCCGGCCCCTCCTCGACGGCGGCGACGGAGAGCGGCCGTCCTCCAGAGGTGAGCCAGCCGCCGAGCTGTCCGGCCGGCGGCAGCTTGCCCTGGCGCACCCGGACCGGCACGGCGGTCAGCTCCGTCGAGACCTCGGTGCCGTATTCGCCGCCGTAGGCGATCTCCTTGCGCGCGCTGCGCCCCGAGGGGAAGTCGACCTCCGCCGCGAGCACGTGGATGGACTTGAGGTCGTGCGGCGGGAGGACGGCCCGGCCGTCCGCGTCGAGCGTCGCCGGGACGCCGTCGAAGAGGAGCAGGCGGGCGGCCGGCTCCTCGCCCTTGAGATCCGTCCAGACGATCTTCGCCGCCTTCGGCGGACCGAGCTTCTCCCTCTCCAGGATCACCTCCACCTTGGTGAGCGGATGCGGGAGATTGGCCCACTCCTGCGCGCGGGCGATCTCATTGCCCTTGGCGTCGAGGGCCCGCGCCACGATCTCGTGCGGCTGGAGGTCCGGTCCGAAATCGATGTCGGCTTTCCAGGGCGGCGCCTGCAGCTTCCGGACGCCCTTCCCGTCCACCAGGAGCTCCACGCTCCGGACCGGACCGGTGACGGCGAGCTCGACGGGGTAGGGCCCCCGGATCAGCCCGAAGAACAGGGAGAGGAAAGCGATGGTGGTCATCATATCTATGATGACGATTCTAGCGGAGATGTCCCCTCACCGCGGCTCAGAGGATGCGGGACACCACCAGATACGCCGCGGCCGAGATCGCGGCCGAGATGGGGATGGTCAGCACCCAGGCCCAGACGATGCGGCCGGCGACCCCCCATTTGACCGCCGAGAGGCGGCGGGTGGAGCCCACGCCCACGATGGCGCCGGTGATCGTGTGGGTGGTCGAGACCGGGATGCCCGC
>QHVW01000595.1 GCA_003223675.1 Acidobacteriota bacterium | reverse complement strand
ACGAGGAGGCCGGTGATGATGCCCATCGTCTTCTGGGCGTCGTTGCCGCCGTGGCCGAGGCTGTAGGCCGCCGCCGAGAGGAGCTGCAGCTTGCGGAAGTGGCGGTCCACCCGCGACGGGCGCCAGCCGCGGACGATCCAGGTCACCATCACCATCATGAAGAAGCCGAGGATCAGGCCCATCAGCGGCGCCAGCACGATGAACAGCAGCGTCTTCGTCCACCCCGAGAGGAGGATCACGCCGAAGCTCCCCGACTTCATGATCGCCGCCCCCGCGTAGCCGCCGATCAGGGCGTGCGAGGAGGAGACCGGCAGGCCGTAATACCAGGTGATCAGGTTCCAGAGGATGGCGCCGATCAGCCCGGCGAGGATCACCTCCTGGGTCACCGCCTTGAGGTCGATCATGCCGCTGCCGATCGTCTTGGCCACGTGGGTGCCGAGCACGAAGGCGGCCACGAAGTTGAAGAACGCCGCCC
>QHVW01000594.1 GCA_003223675.1 Acidobacteriota bacterium | reverse complement strand
GAAGGTGAAGGGCTTCATCAGGTCCGACTTGCCCACGATCGACTGCTCGCGGGTGAAGTAGGCCATGTCGTAGTTGTTCGACATGATGATGGCCTCCTCGGGGCAGGCGTCCACGCAGTAGCCGCAGAAGACGCAGCGCAGCATGTCGATCTCGTAAACCACCGGGTACTTCTCGATGTTGACGTCCGGATGCTCGCCGGCCTCGATGTGGATGCACTCGGCCGGGCAGTTCTGGGCGCAGAGGAAGCAGGCCACGCACCGCACCGAGCCGTCGGGACGGGTGGTGAGGATGTGGTGGCCGCGGAAGCGGTGGCTGTAGTTGCGCCGCTCCTCCGGGTACTCGATGGTGTACATCCGGCTGGGCTTGAAAAGGTTCTGGAGGAAGTGACGCAACGTCACCATCAGGCCGCCCAGCAGCGGCAGGTAGAGCCGCTCCGCGAGCCCCGGCTTGTACGGCTTGGGCTCCGTGGGATAGGGCGAGCGCAGGACGGGCCGGCCGGCCGCGGGCTGAGGAGATTCCTGGATTGACCGGGTCAGTGGCTGGCTCATCGCTCGAGCTCTCCTGCAATGACGTTCAAGCCCCCCAGCGAGACGATGGCGTCGGAGACCGAGCCGCCCTTGATCAGGCCGGGGAAGGCGGAAAAGATAGGGAAACAGGGCGGCCGGCAGTGGATGCGGTACGGTTTGCCCGTGCCGTCGCTGATGACGTAGAAGCCGAGCTCGCCGTTCGCCCCCTCGACCATGCTGTACATCTCCCCCTCGGGGACCGAGATGCCGTCCATGATCAGCTTGAAGTGGTAGATCATGGCCTCCATCTGGTTGTAGCAGGCCTCCTTGGACGGCAGCGCCACGTGCGGATCGTCGACGATCCACGGCCCGGACGGCATGCCGCGGTCGAGGAGCTGGCGGATCATCTTCAGCGACTCCCGGATCTCCAGCATGCGGATGCGGAAGCGGTCGTAGACGTCGCCGCCGTAGAGCACCGGCACCTCGAAGTCGAGCGTGTCGTAGAGGTCGTAGGGGTGGGCCCGCCGGACGTCGTACCCGACGCCGCTCGCCCGCAGGCAGGGGCCGGTCCAGCTCCAGTTGACCGCGTCCTCTCCGGAAATGGCGGCGACCCCGACCGAGCGGTCGATCCAGATCCGGTTCTTGTTCACCAGCTTTTCGACGTCGTCCACCAGCGGCGGGATCATCTCCAGCAGCTTGCGGCTGCGCGCCTCGAAGTCGGGCGGCAGGTCCTGGATCAGGCCGCCGATGCGGCAGGCGGAGACCGTCAGGCGGGCGCCGCAGACCGACTCCAGCAGGCCGTAGATCTCCTCGCGCGGCTGGAACATGTACCAGAAGTTGGTCAGACCCCCGGCGTCCACCAGCGTGGTGCCGTTGCAGACGCAGTGGTCCATGATGCGCGAGAATTCCGAGAGGATCATCCGCGCCCATATCGCCTTGGGCGGCACCTCGACCTTCAGCATCTTCTCCACCGTCCGGCAGTAGCCGACGTTGTTGATGAACGCCGAGCAGTAGTTCAGCCGGTCGGTGTAGGGGATCACGTGCTGCCAGGTGTGCGTCTCGCACATCTTCTCGAAGCAGCGGTGCAGATAGCCGATCTCGACGTCCGACGCGACGATCGTCTCGCCGTCCAGCACCGCCATCAGGCGGAAGGTGCCGTGCATGGCCGGGTGCGACGGGCCGATGTTGATCGTCATCCGCTCGAACATCTCGTCGCCCGTCTCGGGCAGGTCGAAATGCGGCTTGTAGATCTTGTCCTCGGTGAGGATCCAGCGCCGCGCCGGGTCGTAGTCCTTGCGCAGGGGGTGCCCCTGGAAGGCCTCGTGGCAGAGGATGCGCCGCAGGTTCGGATGGCCGTCGAAGCCGAAGCCGAACATGTCGTAGGCCTCGCGCTCGAACCAGTCGAGCCCCTTCCAGAGCGAGACCATCGAGGGGAGGGTGACGTCGTCCTCGCGCATCGGCACCTTGAGGCGCAGCCGCGCCTTCCGCTGGAGCGAATAGAGGCTGTAGACCGCCTCGAAGCGCTCCTCCCGGTCGGGGAAGTCGACGCCGAAGAGGTCGAGCATCATGTCGAACTGCGTCTGCGGATTCTCCTTCAGCTCGCGGGCGACGTCGAAGAGGACGTCCTTGCTGACGATCCAGACCGGCTGGTCCAGACCGTCCTGCGGCAGGATGCTGCCGGCCGGGAATTTGGCCCGGACGGCGTCGAGCTCGGGGGTGGCCGTGGTCTCAGACTGTGGGGGCGCCAGTGTTGACACTCTGGGTCTTCTCCTGGTCCTTGGATTCCCGGTTCATTCTCCGCTGGTGCTCGCGGTCGCGGGCGACCTTCTCCTTGAGCTGGAGGATGCCGTAGATCAGCCCCTCCGGCGTGGGCGGGCAGCCCGGGACGTAGACGTCCACCGGGATGATCTCGTCGATGCCCTGCATCACGTGATAGGCGCGGTAGAAGCCGCCCGAGCAGGCGCAGGCGCCCATCGAGATCACCCACTTGGGTTCCGCCATCTGGTCGTAGATCTTCTTCAACACCGGGCCCATCTTGTCGTTGATCGTCCCCGCCACCAGCAGCACGTCGCTCTGCCGGGGGGAGAACCGCACCACCTCGGCGCCGAACCGCGACACGTCGTAGTGGCTGGACACCGTGGACATGAACTCGATCGCGCAGCAGGCCGTGCCGAAGGGGAACGGCCAGAAGGAGTTGCGCGCGGCCCAATCCTCCAGGGTGTCGAACGTCGTGGTGACCCAGCTTTCTCCAGTCATGCTCATGGGGTAGCTCCTCGCACTCGCGGGGTCGAGTCTATCACTTGTGACTGGCGGTCACAAGCGGAGATAAGTCTATTTTTCTCTGGGAGTTAAGTTGCCGCCGCCGCACGCCCCGGCACCGCGCCGGAGCCCCGGCCGGCCCCCTCCCCCACTTCTGTCAACACCCCCTGGGGCGGGGGGATTCCCCGGGGCCTTCTCTTGCGTGCGAAACTACCCTCATGAGCTCCACCCTGGCGATCCAGATCGGTACCGCCCTCTTCATCTTCCTCGTCCTTGGCCCCATCGCCTGGTGGCAGGTCGATCGGGTGCTCGCGGCGCGAAAGCAGTCCTTTCAGGACCACGGCTCCACCTGGTCGCTCGGGCTCGGGACCTGCCTCTCCGGCCTGCCAGGGCTGGAGCAGCCGGCGCTGGTCACCTGCGGCGGCACCGCCACGGAGCTCATCTTCCTCGCCGACGACGACAACTACGAGATCTGCCGGCCAGGGGGTCGACGCTCCCGCCTCGCTGATCCTGGCGCAATCGGATCACAGCTTGAACGGCGGCAGACGTCACTACGTGCCCAGCTACACCGTGATCGACTGGACCGACGGCGACTCCCAGCGGCGGCAGGCGGTCTTCGAGCTCCCCGGCTCACAATTCGGCGCCTTCAAAGCGAATTACCTGAAAGCCGTCCAGAGGACTCCCCAGCACAGCATTCCGCTCCTGGCGGGCCGGATCTGAGCCCCAGAGACCCAGGTGCCACCCGAATCGCGCGGGGCGCCGCCGAGAAGCACCGGGAGGGGATTCGCGACGTGAAGTTTCCCCGTGGGAGCTTTCCGCCACCGTCGCCTTTCGTGACCGGGTAGGCCGAAGAGAGGCGTCTTGGGGCTGGTGGAAGCCTGATCCGGCGCTCCGAGAGAGGAGCGGAAGGCGGAGGTGTGTCTGGCCGAGGTGCCCGAGAGAGAATACCGAAGTTGATATCGGCAATCCAGGCCTCGGCCCCAAGCCGTCCAGGGCGGCTTGGGGCTCCACCCGACGGTTTACTGGACGTTCACGGTGATGGGTGCCGAGGCAATTCCGTTGGCGACGACGACCAGATCGGCCAATCCGACCTCCATTCCGGCTGGCACATCGTAACGAGTCGACGCCAGCTCCGGACTGGCCACCGCCATGGTGCTGTGATCATGGGTCCGGGCGTAGAACACGTGACCCGTCCCATGGTTGGTGATCCGCACCAGAGGATAGTTCGTGGCGGCTTGCGCATCATCGCCGTACGCCGCGCCTTGAGAGAAGCCATTGAAGTTGAACCCGGCGATGCGGTAAGTGTTTCCGCGAGAGATGTTCGTCACCGCAGGACCGCTTTGAATGCGCGGCGCCCAGGCCGGGTTGGGCGAGCCGCTGGAGGAGTAGATGTACGCGTTCCCGTTCAAGTCGGTCCACAGGATCTGGCCGGTCGGAAGGACGAGCATGTTTCCGATATACGAAGACTCGTTCTTGGCCGGAGCCGGGCCAGGCACGGCGGATAGGCTGAATCCGTCCCACTCGAAAAATTTCGCGCCCTTCTTGAAGATGCCCGGGCTGGTCTCCACGAGCACGTTCCCGTTGGGCAGCAACGCAGCCGGCCCGTCGGCGATGTCGAGGCCGGAGGGGAAATCCGGGCCCGACGTCCAGATGCCTGTGCGCGAGTCGAAGATCGCGGTATGTCCCGAGGCGTTGGGGCCGCCGTTGGCGCCGGTGGCGAACACCGTGCCGTCCGGCCTCAGAACCGCGGGGCCGAGCTCAGCAGAAGCCTTGCTGGCGCTGGGGTAGGAGTCCCAGAGTTGCACGAGGGTACTGCCCGCGCTGCTCCATGTACCGCTCTCCACCCCTCTTCGTCGTTGACATCCGCTTTGCCCGCTCCGGTCGGCGTCCAGGTCAGTTGCTTGGAGTCGAACAGAGCCGTCTCCGTGGTGCAGCAGTTGGCCAGCATGAAGGTCCCATTGGCGAGAACGATGCCCTGGGCGTCTCCGATCGTGCTCCAGCCGGAGGGCGGAGCAATCGAGCTCCAGGAGTCGGCGACGGGGTCGTAGATGGCTCCGCGGTTGGTCCACACCGCCTGGCAGAAGTTGTATTCCCCGCCTTCGACGATCACGCGGCCGTCGGGGAGAACGGCGGACGCAAAATAGAGGGGCCCATATCCATCGGGCAGAGAGGCGATCCGGCTCCAGGTGCCGTTGATGTAGCTGCCGTTGCCGTCGGGAGTCAGCCGCCACCATTCGGGAGCGCAGGTTGCGTGCGCGATCACCGTCCCATCGGTCAGAAGGAGAGGATTTCCGGCCGAGAACGGAGGTTGATTCACCAAGGGCGTCCAGGTCTGGGCCCCGGCCACTCCCAGGCCTGACAGAAAGAGAGCGAGAAAGACCGGAACGCGTACGGTTCTCATTTTCGGCTCCTCCAGAAAGGACTTCGGTTATGACTTTGGCGGGATCATACTTCAAAACGTCCGCCTGGGCGATCTCCGTGCCGCTCCTCGTCTACCGCCTCGCCGAGCTCGCCTGGGCCCTCTGGCTCGCCCCCCAGACCCAGGTGCCACCCGAATCGCGCGGGATGCTCGGTCAGGGTGCGACCGGCCGGTCCGCTCCTCCGGCCGGCACATTGTTAGCCTACTTAAAATACCGTAAGACTTCTTTACCCCCCCTCGCAACCCAAGCGGTTCTAGGACGAATAAGTTTTGGGGGTGTTTTTCCGTCTTCTGAGGGTGATGAGCAGACGACTCCGATTCATCCCAGAAGGAGGAGCGCTGGTGGAGGTCACCTGCCGGGCCCTCAACAGCCTTCCCCTGTTCCGTCCCCGTCCCGTGTTGAACCAGATCATCATCGGGACCCTCGCCCGGGCCAAGCAGCGCCATCAGGTCCAGGTCTGTTTCTTCGTCGGCGTCTCCAACCACATGCACCTCCTGCTATGGGTTGAGGATGCCCAAGGGCTCTCCAAATTCATGGGGTACTTCCTCTCGAAGCTGGCGCGAGAGGTCGGGCGCCTGACCGGCTGGAAGGAGAAGATCTTCGGCCGGCGCTACCAGGCGATCGTGGTCAGCGACGAGGAAGAAGCCCAGATTGCGCGACTGCGATATCAGCTCGCGCACGGCGCGAAAGAGGACCTTGTAGAACGACCCCGGGACTGGCCCGGAGTGCACGCCGTGCGGGCGTTGCTCGAAGGCGAGGTCCTGGAAGGGCTCTGGTTCGACCGCACCCAGGAGTACCTGGCGCGCCGCCGGGGAGAGAAATTCGACCGTCTCCAGTACGCGACCCGGGAGGTGCTGGAGCTCGATCCGCTACCCTGCTGGAAGCACCTGACGGAAGAGCAGAGGCGCGTCCGGGTGGCAGCCCTGGTGGAGGACATCGAGATCGAAGTCGCCGCCCGGAGAAAGAGAACGGGAGCCAAGCCACTGGGCGTGGCGGCCGTCCTGGCCCAGGATCCTCTCCAGAAGCCGAAGAAGACCAAGAAGTCGCCCGCGCCGGCCTTCCATGCGGCGAGCAAGGCGGTGCGACGCGAGCTTTGGAACGCCTATGCCCTGTTCGTGGCGGCTTACCGCGACGCCGCCGAGAAGCTCCGCGCCGGGATCCGGGACGTGAGGTTCCCCCGAGGAAGCTTCCCGCCGGCGTTGCCGTTCGTGAGCGGATAGGCCGAAGAGAGGCATCTTGGGGTTGATGGAAGCTGATCCGGCGCTCTGAGGAGGAGCGGATGGCGAAGGTGTGTCTGGATCTTCTGTTCCGGTGAGAATGCCGGAAGCTCATGTCGGCAATTTAGGTCGAATTTCAAGCTTGAAGACGCCAGAAAGGTCTCGGAGAGGGCATCCGGAGCCGGGGAGAGCGGAGAGTCGGCGCTTATCGAGAGTTTCCTATACTATTTGGATGGCACCTCTATGGCACCCTCTATGGCACCTCTATGGAGGTGTGTCTGGCCGAGGTGCCCGGGAGAGAATACCGGAAGTCTCGGAGAAGGCGTCCGGAGCCGAGGAGAGCGGCAGCGCTTTGCCTACACCATCCACAACTCGGTGAGCAGAGCCTGGACGTCGGGGTTCGCGCTCGCCGGCTTGGCGCAGAAACGCCCCTTGAGGCTGATCGCATCGGCCTTGGCCTGCGCCCGCACCTCCGGAGAATCGTAGAGTCCATACTTGTAGACCCACATCAGATAAAGCGCCGCGTAGGCATAGCCGCTGCCGGGCTCGAATTGCGCGTCCATCCCGTTGGGGAGGCCGGTCTCACCGTCCCAGGCCGTCGCGCAACTCGTGTGTCCCGGGTCGCCAGGCTCGTTGTGCCGGTTCTCGTGAAGGAGCAGGTAGAGGGATTCGATGTAGTACGCGGCCGGCCCCGGCGGGTCGCCCGGTCCGCTCAGGTTGGGCCAGCGCGCGAAATTGCGGTTCGCATGGACGAAGCCGCCTCCCGCCTCGTTGAGGCTCGCGCCGAGTGAAACGGTGATCGTGTGCGTGTACTTCCGGACATGGTCGTAGGCGGTGAGCGCGTCGCCGAAGGGAAGGGGCTTGGAGAAGCGTTGATGGCGAAGGGCTTCCAGCTTGGCGATGACCACTGCCCGCGAAGGGCTCGGGGAGGTCGTGTCGAACGGATAGCCCGGGTAGGTGGCCCACTGCTGGCTCGGATCGGTCGCCAGAGGTCCGCAAAGACCCGAGCCGGAACGCTAGTCTGCAGTCCGTGCCCGAGCGCGGTGATCTGGTGGTTGTGGACCGAGAGCGACTTCGTGACCACGCCGGTCCCCAGCGTGCCGTCGAAGTTGGACAGCCAGGTCAGCCCGGAGCTGTCGGAGACCACGTAGGTGCCGCTCGCGTCGAGAACCTCCGCCTGAAAAACGACGTTCTCGTTCTTCAAGAACCGCTCATTGGCGAGAGGCGAGAGGATCTTGATCGCCGCGCCGAAGAAAGGCGACACGCAGACGTTGGCACCATCGAAGCCGTAACCAAGCCCGAAAAGAACCTGCACCGCACCACTCGGCGAGATCGTCTGCAGATAGCCGAAATCCTTCGCATCCGAGTGGACCGAGTAGAAGAGTTTCTGGGCAGCCTGGTACGAAATCCCGCCGCGATTCTGCACGCCGACTCCGAAGAGCGGGGTGACGGCGGCGCTGAGCCGAATCGAGTAGAGGATGGACAAATCCGCGCCATGCGCCGTGACTGCGTAGAACACATCATTGAGCGCGTCGTGGGTGAGGCCGCCGACGAAGCTCAATCCCAGGCCGAAGAGCGCCGGCGCACTGCCGGCAAGGTCGATTCTATGGAGAGTGGAAAAGCCGGTCTTGTCCGACGAGATGGCGTACAAACTGTTGTCCTGCGGCCTGTAGGTCAAGCCTCCGGTGAACCGGTATCCGAGACCGAACAGGAGCTGCACATGCCCGTCGAGGGAAAGGCGGTAGAGACTCGAAAACCCGGAAGTATCCTGAGCGATGGCATAGAAGAGGCGCGTGGGCGGGTAGTAGGCGAGCCCACCCTTGAACCAGGAGCCGACGGTGAAGAGCGGGGTCGACGTGCCCGCGAGATCGATCCCGTACAGCTTCGAGGTTCCGGTCGAGTCCGTGGCGATGGCGTAAAAGGAGATCATCGTGTTTCCCTTTCGTTCAGGAGCTACCCGGAAATTCGGGCAGACCATGCTCTCTTCAATGTATGCTGTGGGGCCTGGACCTTAGACTGATACCGCTAATTGTGGCTAGATGGTCCAACTCTCGGTACGATCAAGGATGAGAGCAAAGGCGATGCCACGCAGAAAGGCGTCGCGTGACTTCCTGGGAAAATCTGAGCAGACGCCTCTGTACGTCAAGATCTTGGGCGATTTGGCCGATTCCATCAGGAAGTCGTTCAGTCTTCAAGAACGAAGAACCTATCTTTTCAGAGCGTCTCTCTCTATCTTTTCGGATAGATGTCAACCTGGAGCAGCCGGAATCAGACGCCGACCATCAGCTATCCCACAGTTCCAGATTGCCGATCAATCGGTGCGGATAGGTGGGATTCAAATCCAGCCGCTCGGCAGCTTTGGTTACGCTGCCGCCAGCTTTATAGGCAGCTTAAGCGCTCAAGCAATGGTCGATCGTTTTCTCCTCCGCCGCGGACGACACAGAAGGCGCGCCGCCGGGTTTCGTTGGATGGGCGCGCGGGAACGCTCGGATTCGATCCGGGAATGCAAGATTTCCGGCGGGGAGCCCTCAAAGCGGGAAAGCCTCTTCGGGTGGCGATCGGATCTGTGCTTCGGGTTGCGGGAGTCGCCCGCAGGGCCGGCATGGTCCGCCGATCCGGGGCTCCCGAGCTCCCGCGGAGGTGTCGGCCCTACGGGGCTCAGGAGGGTGGTAGGCGGCTCTGGTTCTGGGGTTTACACCCCAGGCTGCGCAATTCCGCCCTGTGGGCGGGTCCCAGACCAGCTCAGGATGTGTAGAAGAGGATGGCTCCGCGCCGGGGCCGGGACCCTGCCGGCCACACCCCTGGAGATCCCTGGCACCTGTGTGAAAGCGCTTGTGCAGCCCCTGTGAAAGGTCGCAACAACTACCCCGGGGGACGGCGCCGCCGTGCGCCGAGGGGTGGGCCGCCAACCCCTGGTGCTCCAGGCGCCTCCGGATCGGGTAAGCTGGTGCCACCCAGCATGCGCCTCCCTTGGGCGCGCGAAGGAGCGAGCCATGACCCTTGCAGCGGACGTCAACGCCTGCGCGCCGCCGTTCGAGCAGGACGTCACTTCCACCCAAAAGTACTTCGACAGCCCCCGCTTCGCGGGGATCGTCCGTCTCTATACCGCCCGCCAGGTGGTCGAGCAGCGCGGCACGATCGCCG
>QHVW01000593.1 GCA_003223675.1 Acidobacteriota bacterium | reverse complement strand
GCCAGCGGCGGACGGCCTCCCCCCATGCTTCCGGGATCTCGGAGAGCAGGCTGATCCGGGCCCGCACGTCCTCGCTGCGCTTGGTGTCGTGCGTCGAGGTGGCGAGCATGGCCCAAGGCCAGAGCCGCTGGGATTCGGCCGCGAGGCGGTGGAAGGGCTCGACGCCGAGGCCGAAGTCCCCCGGGCTCCCCCCGACCTCGTTGAGCGCGATCAGGCGGTGGAAGTTGTAGAAGGCGGTGTCCTCCACCCCCTTGGCCATCGCCGGCCCCGTGAGCTGCTGGAAGCGCATCACCAGCTCGCTCGCCACCTCGCCGCGGATTTCCAGCAACAGCAGATCGCGGAAGAAGTCGAACAGCTCGGCGGGGAGATCGGAACGCCGGGCCTTGGCCCCCTCGATCGCCGCGTCCACGTAGCGCCGGTCGAGATCCGCCACCTCGCCGATCTCCGCGCGCACGTAGGTACGGTAGACCGGGAAGCAGGCGACCACATCGCGGATGGCCTGGCGCAGCTCGAAACGGGTGTAGTCCCGGTGCCGGCGGTGGCGCTCGCAGACCTCCAGGAAGACCTCGGCCAGGCGGTTGACGTCGCTCGCCAGCAGGTCTCCCAGCACCAGCAGCTTCTTCTCCCGCACCAGCTCCGGCCAGTCGGCGCTCTGGCCCGTGAGCTCCGTGTAGAGCTCCGTCAGCGGCCCCTCCCCTTCCGGGTCGACCAGCAGGCCGCCCACCCGGCCGAGGAAGTCGTAGCCGGTGGTCCCCTCGACGGGCCAGGATTCGCGGAGCGGCTCGCCGGGCTCGAGGATCTTCTCGATCACGATCCAGGCCTCCGGGGCCTCGTCGCGGAGGCGCTCGAAATACTCCTCCGGGTCGCGCAGGCCGTCCGGATGGTCGATGCGGAGGCCGTCGAGCACCCCCTTGCGCAGCCAGCGGAGCACGAGGGCGTGGGTGTCCGCGAACACCCGCTCGTCCTCCATGCGCAGGCCGACCAGGGTGTGGACGTCGAAGAAGCGCCGGTAGTCGAGCTCCTGGCCGGCGGTGCGCCAGAAGGCCGGCCGGTAGTTCTGGCGCTGGAGCAGATCGTCGAGGCGGTCGGCATCGCCGTTGATCTCCTGGACGACCGCCGCGAGGGCGAGGGCGACCTCAGGCGTCTCCCCGGCGAGGCGGGCGAGCTGGCCGGCGAGCACCTCCTTGCCGCGATGCCGGCGGGCGATGCTCTCGCGGTCGGTGGCGGTGGCGAGGGGGAGCTGGCCGAGCGCATCGGCGATGAAGGCGAGATCCGGCGAGCCGCACCGCCGGGCCGCCTCGGCGATCAGGGTGTCGAGGGAGCTGGGCGCGACCGGCATCCGGTGCTCGTGGTAGTGGATCTCGAATTTGCCCCCCCGGCGCACCAGCTCCAGCTCGCCGTTCTCCAGCACCCGGCCGTAGTGGTCGCCCAGGATGGGGAGGAGCACCGTGTCGCGCAGCCGGGCGTGGGGCGAATTCCAGTCGACGTCGAAATAGGCGGCATAGCGGCTCGATGCGCCGTTCTCCAGCACGTCCCACCACCAGGTGTTGTCACGCTGGGTGATCGCCATGTGATTGGGGACGACGTCGAGCACCTGCCCGAGCCCGTTCTCGCCGAGGGCCTGGCAGAGCCGCGCGTGCGCCTCCTCGCCCCCCAGCTCCTCGTTGACCCGGGTGGGATCGACCACGTCATACCCATGCGCGCTCCCCCGCGCCGCCTGGAGATACGGCGAGCTGTAGAGATGGCTGATCCCGAGGTCCGCGAGATACCCGGCGATCGCCGCGGCGTCGCCGAAGCCGAATTCCGGGCGGAGCTGGACGCGGTATGTGGAGAAGGGGGTCTTGGGCATGGTCTGGGAGAAAATTGCAAGGGGTGGGCCACTTTCTCCTGAAGCTCGCTCAAGGTGAGAGGCCAAGCCAAAAAGAAACCCGTGACTCAACCTCGGAGAGGTGGCTTGGAGCAAGCTTTCCCAAAACTCGGATCAGCTTGGCCAAGGGGACTGTTACAAGGCCCTGGGCATCAAATCCGCCCGGTCGGAGAAAAGGTACGGGAAGAGCGACCTCAAAACGGGAAGCCCTCAGGCTCGTCGTATGAGGAACAAGCGTGATCAGGGCGCGGTCAACGTCTGTCGGAGGAATGCTGAGAACGAGACAGGGACGGACTTTAGCCGCCAACCCGAGATCCACGAGCCAGACCTCCCCTCGCTGAGGCGGCCTCATCAGGATTCTTCGCGCCGGTCCAACTCAAGGAAAATCTGATCTGCTGCGAAAACGAGGCCGGAATCGTCGAGATCTCCATAGCTTTCCGTTGAAGCACGGCGGAGGATCTCGACAGCGATCTCCTTCTGCTCATTCTCTGGAAGAGCATCGAACGTCTCGAGAATCTTCTGAGCGGCTCTGGTCATGGAGTCAGCTTCCCACTAGGCAGAGCATCCGTCAAGCCTACCCCACCCGCACCGCCAACCCCTCCCCCAGCTTTTTGAACCGGCTCACCCACTCCGCCGCCGCCTCATCCCCCTCCTCCGCCTTGGCGAGCTGAGCGGGCGAGGGTGACCGCCTCGTGGACGCGGCGGAGGCGCTCCGGGTCCTCGGGGCGCTCGCGGAGGTTGTCCACCAGGATCCCCAGGGCCTGCTCCAGGGCGTAGGAGAGCTCCTTGCGGTCGAGATCCACGCCCAGGGCGGTGGTCTCGTCGAGCAGGCGCTGGACCTCCTCGGGCTCGGCCGCCGGATGGGAGACGGCGCGCCGCAGATCCGCGTTCAGGATGAGCTCGGCGGCGGTGGCGAAGGCTCTGGGCAGCGGCGTGCCCAGGGTCCTCAGGAAGCGCATCAGCGGCGCGTGGGCATCGTAGATGTGACGGAGCTCGTCCTCCACCTCGGCCAGGGTGGAGCCGAGGATGCGGTCCAGGACGCGCCGCTGCTCGTCGCGGAAAAGCGAGCGCAGGGAGTAGGGCATGCCGCCGAAATAACGGTCGAGCAGCCGCACCACCTGCGGCAGGTCGCCGTGCTCGAAGGCCGCTCCCGCCTCCAGGACCAGGATGTGGTACTCCTCCATCTCCTCCGTCCACGGGATCACGCCGGCGTTGAGATTGTGATCCCCGAAATGGAGGACGCCGAAGGCGAAGGCTCCGGTCTTGCCCGTCAGTCCCGAGGTGACCCGGGCCCTGCCGATCGACAGGCGGGTGCGCCCGGAGCGGAAGGTGCGGCCGTTCTCCCGCTCGACGGAAAAGCAATAGATCTGCGCCGCGCTTGGATAATCCTCGAACAGCGCGGAGACCGCGTAGTGGGCCGCTACCTGGGGGAGGTCCACCACGGACGGCCGCACGATCCGCTCGTAGAGGTCGTAGCCCGTCCCCGTGGCGGTCACGTTGCTCTTCGCCCGCTCCAGCAGCCGCAGGAGCTCCGGCTCGACCGACACCTGGAGGACCTCCCGCGCGATCTGGGCCACGCGGCCGGCGTAGCGCAGGATCTGCACCGTCTCGATCCCCCCGAGATCGTTGAAGAACCAGCCGCAGCTCGTGTACATGAGCATGGCGTGGCGCTGCAGCTCCAGGAGCTTGAGGGCCCGCACCCGGTTCTCCCCCTCCGGCGGCGGGCCGGCCGAGACGCGGCCGAGGAACGCGTCGATGGCCGCGGGCGAGCGGTCGAAGATCACCTCGATATAGGCGTCGCGCGTGCCCCAGGGATCCTTGAAGACCCTCCCGGCTTCCCGCTCCCACACGGGGATGAGCTCGTCGCGCAGCCAGTCGAGGGCCTGGCGCAGCGGCGCCCGCCACTTCTGCGTCCATCCCTCCTGGCCGCCGGTGTGGCAGCCGCAGTCCGCTCGCCAGCGATCCACGCCGTGGACGCAGCTCCAGGAGGTGCTCTCTACGATCTCTACTTCATGCTCCGGCGGATGCGTCTCCAGGTACTCGCCGTAATTGGTCAGCCTGGCCAGCCCGTTCGCCTCGATGTGATGGAGGGCGTAGGAGAGGGCCATCTCGCCATAGCGGTGGTGGTGGCCGTAGGTCTCGCCGTCGGTGGCGATGTTGATCAGCCGGTCCTCCTCGGGGTCGGCGGGCACCGCCGTCATCAGCCGCTCGGCGAAGCGCTCGCCGCTCACCAGCAACCCCTCGAAGGCGACCGCCCGCGAGATGGCGCCGTCGTAGAAGAAAATGGCGAACGGCCGGCCCGAGGGGAGCTTCACCTCATAAGGGACCGAAGGGTCGATCCGGCCGCCCCCCACGTCCTTCCAATCCTCTTTCCCCTTGCCCCCCTTCGGCCGTACCCGCGCGGCCTGATGAGGCTCCAGGATGGTGAAGAGGATGCCTGCCTCCGCGAGAAGATCGAGCGTCTCGAGATCGACCGCCGTCTCGGGGAGCCACATCCCCTCGGGGCGGCGGCCGAAACGGCGCTCGAAGTCGGCGATCCCCCAGCGGATCTGGGTCTGTTTGTCCCGCCGGTTGGCGAGGGGCATGATGATGTGGTTGTACCCCTGCGCCAGGGCCGAGCCGTGACCGGAGAAGCGCTCGCGGCTGGCCGCGTCCGCCTCCAGGATGGCGCGGTAGATCTCCGGCCGCTTCTCCTCCAGCCAGGCGAGGAGAGTGGGGCCGAAGTTGAAGCTGATCTGGGCGTAGTTGTTGACGATCCGCTCGATGCGGTTCTCCCCGTCGAGGATGCGCGAGGCGGCGTTGGGACCGTAGCACTCCGCGGTGACCCGCTCGTTCCAGTCGTGATAGGGGCGCGCCGAGTCCTGGACCTCGATCGCCTCCAGCCACGGGTTCTCCCGGGGCGGCTGGTAGAAGTGGCCGTGGATACAGAGATAGCGCTGCATGGGACGGGGGAGATCGTAGCAGACGCCCGGGCATGAATGCCCGGGCTACGTCTCAAACGAAAAGCCGGCTGAAGCCGGCTCTTTGGTTAGCTCGCTGACTCCGGAGCCGGCTTCAACCGGCTTTTTGGTTGCACCCTCCGTACCTCCCGCGCGAAGTTGAACGCGACCCCTACCTCTCCCTCCCTTTTTACGAGGATCACCTCGTCTCCCTCCAGCATGGTGACCTCGACCTCCCTCTTGCTGAGACGGGCCAATGCCGGCACGCTCTTCCGCAGCCGGATCAGCTCCTTGTAGAAATCATGGAGGACGGCGTGGCGCCCCTCCGTCAATAAATCCTGACGCAGCCGCGAGCGCTCGAAGGTCTCCTCGGCCTGCGGGTCCGGCGGCTCCTCCCGCCAGCCGAAGGCCGCGAATTCCTCCTTGCGCCCCGCCCTCACGGCCTGGATCAGGTCCGGGTCCGAATGGCTGACGAAATAGAGGAACGGCGCCGTCTCCCCGTAATCCTCCCCCATGAAGAGGAGCGGCAGGAACGGCGACAGGATCACCGCGCCCGCGGCGAGCTTCAGGCTCTCGAAATCCACCAGGACCGCGAGACGCTCGCCGTTTATCCGGTTGCCCGTCTGATCGTGGTTCTGGCTGCAGACCACGTGGCGCTGCCCCTCCATCTCGTCCGCCGGCACACCGTGGCGCCGCCGCCGGTACGGCGAATACTGCCCGGTGTAGACGAAGCCCCCCGCAATCGCCTTGGCCATCTGATCGAGGGCGCCGAAATCCCGGTAGTAGCCGGTGCGCTCGCCGGTGAGCAGGGTGTGGAGACTGTGATGGAAATCGTCCGTCCACTGGGCGTCGCAGCCGCAGCCACCGTGCTCGTGGGCGCGCAGGAAGAAGAGGGTGTTGAGATCGCTCTCCGGGAAGACGTGGACCTGCCGCCCCAGCCGTCCGGTAAGAGCCTCGACCTCCGCCCCGAGCTCCTGGAGGAATGGCCGCTCCGAGGCGTCGGCGATGGCGTGCACCGCGTCCAGCCGCAGGCCGTCGACGTGAAAATCGGCGATCCACTGGAGGGCGCTCTCGAGGAAGAAGCGGCGGACGGCGTCGCTCTCCGGCCCGTCGAAGTTGAGGGCGGGCCCCCAGGGGGTCTTGTACCGCT
This sequence comes from Acidobacteriota bacterium, assembly GCA_003223675.1. Taxonomy (GTDB): domain Bacteria; phylum Acidobacteriota; class Thermoanaerobaculia; order Multivoradales; family UBA5704; genus DATARR01. Next base: position 2,301 of record QHVW01000593.1, on the reverse strand, counting down.
CGGTGAAGTAGGGGCCGAAGTCGGCGAGATAGTTCCCCTCGGGGCCGAGATGGTTGTAGACCACGTCGAGCACCACGGCGAGGCCGCGGGCGTGGGCCGCGTCGACCAGCCGCTTCAGCCCCTCCGGTCCGCCGTAGGAATTCTGCACCGCGTAGGGGAAGACGCCGTCGTACCCCCAGTTGCGCTCGCCAGGAAACTGGGCGACCGGCATCAGCTCGACCGCCGTGATCCCGAGGTCCACGAGGCGGTCGAGGTGCGGGATCACCGCGTCGAAGGTCCCCTCCGGCGTGAAAGTCCCGACGTGCAGCTCGTAAAAAATATATTGTCCGAGAGGAATACCTTTCCAATCCCGGTCGCTCCAGGCGAACCGGCGGTCGACGACCAGCGAGCGTCCGTGGACGCCGTCCGGCTGGCAGCGGGACGCGGGATCGGGGCGCTCCTCGCCACCGTCGAGGCGGTAGAGATAGCGCATTCCAGGCGGGACGCCTTCCACGGTGGCCTCGAACCAGCCGTGCTCGCCGGATTCCAGGGGGACGAGGCGGCTCCCGCACAGGTTGACCTCGACCTGCTCGGCCCGGGGCGCCCAGACCCGAAACCGGCAACGATTGTTCTCAAGGTGGATCGCTCCACAGGTAGGTCTCCAATCCAAGGACTGCAAAACAAAACCTCCAAGGAATCACTCCCCCGCCCCCTCGCGAGGTTCCTCAAGCTCAAGCAAAATGCTTGCCTATTTCTGCGGTATCAGAACGCAGCCGGAGATGCCGGCCCGTCGGGCGAGCCCTCACTCTCCCAACCCTCTCTCTCCCCGCCTCCCCCCCGACCTGACGGGAGAGAGAGGGCTTTGTAGGGGCGCCCCTGCGTGGGCGCCCTGTTTCGTTCCGGAAAGCTGCAGGGCGGCCACATAGGGCCGCCCCTACAGGCCCCCTCCCCTATTTTCAGAACAGAGAGGGCTAAAGAAGCTCATCCTGACTGTATTTCTCCCTCTTCTCCCGGGCGGAAGGGGGGGAGGCCGGGAGAAGAGGGCCGGGGTGATGAGGGGCCAACGGACCGGGGACGCCAACGCTGACAAAGCGCACCTACTCGAACGGAATATCCTCGAGATCCTCCTCCGCCGCCGCCTCCGGCTCCTCCACCCCCGCCACCTCATCCGCCGGCCTCTCCCGTTTCAAAAACAGCACGCCCAGCGGCGGCAGGCAAAGGGTGAGGGAGCACGTCTTGCCGTGCATGGGGACGGGCGCCGCCTCCACGCCGCCCAGGTTCCCCTTGCCGCTGCCGCCGTAATCGGCCGCGTCGCTGTTGAGGATCTCCCGCCAGTAGCCCCGCCCCGGCACGCCGATGCGATAGTTCTCACGGAGGACCGGCGTGTAGTTGAAGACCACGGCGACAGGCTCGGCCGGCGTCTTGGTGCTTCGCCGCAGGAAGGCGATCACGCCGTGCTCGGCGTCCGAGCCGTCGATCCATTCAAAACCTTGTGGATCGCAGTCCCCCTCGTGCAGGGCGGGATCGTTCTGATAAAGATGATTGAGGTCCTCCAGCCAGCGGCAAACGCCGGCGTGGGCCGGATCGTCGAGCAGATGCCAGTCGAGGCTCGCGTCGTGATTCCACTCGCGGGATTGGGCCAGCTCGGCCCCCATGAAGAGGAGCTTCTTGCCCGGCTGCGCGTACATGTTGCCGTAGAGCAGCCGCAGGTTGGCCAGCTTCTGCCAGGCGTCGCCCGGCATCTTGTTGACCAGCGATCCTTTGAGATGTACCACCTCGTCGTGCGAGAGCGACAGCACGTAATTCTCGCTGAAGGCATACATCGACCGGAAGGTGACCTTGTTGTGGTTGTATTTGCGATGGATGGGATCGTTCTTGAGGTACTCCAGGACGTCGTGCATCCACCCCATGTCCCACTTGTAGCCGAAGCCGAGGCCGCCGATGTAGGTCGGGCGCGACACCATCGGCCAGGCGGTCGACTCCTCGGCGATCGTCTGCGCGTCGGGAAAGCTGGCGTAGACCTCCTGGTTCATCGCGCGCAGCAGCGAGATCGCCTCCAGGTTCTCGCGGCCGCCGTGCTCGTTGGGGATCCACTCCCCCTCCTTGCGCGAGTAGTCGAGATAGAGCATGGAGGCGACGGCGTCCACCCGCAGCGCGTCGGCGTGGTATTTCTCCAGCCAGAACAGGGCGCTGCTGACCAGGAAGCTCCGCACCTCGTTGCGGCCGTAGTTGAAGATGTAGCTCGACCAGTCGGGGTGATAGCCCTTGCGCGGATCGGCGTGCTCGTAGAGGTGGGTGCCGTCGAAGAAGGCGAGGCCGTGC
>QHVW01000592.1 GCA_003223675.1 Acidobacteriota bacterium | reverse complement strand
CGGCCCTGGGTGGGTGGGATCGCATGGCCAGAACAGGCCCTCCCCCCCCGCCCAGGGCGGCCACATAGGGCCGCCCCTACGGAATTTTCCCACTCCATAGGGGCGCCACCCTCTTGGATTTCCACCCCACTTGCGCTAGAATAATGGCCTCGTCCGAGGAGCGCTGCAGGAGGCATCCCCTCCCAGGCTCGGACGCCGGCATGACCGGGGCCAAGGTAACGGCGCTCACCTAACCCTAACGGGGCGATCTAGGTGAGCACCGGCCGCCCCGAAACCTCTGAGGAGGTCATCATGACCGTCGCCACTCCGACGACCACCACCCCCACCACCCAGGACTATCACGTCGCCGATCTCTCCCTGGCCGACTGGGGCCGCAAGGAGATCGCCATCGCCGAGGGCGAGATGCCGGCCCTCATGGCCATCCGCCGGGAATTCTCCGCGGTGCAGCCCCTGCGCGGGGCGCGCATCGCCGGCTCCCTGCACATGACCATCCAGACGGCCGTGCTGATCGAGACCCTGCGGGCTCTCGGCGCCGAGGTGCGCTGGGCGAGCTGCAACATCTTCTCGACCCAGGACCACGCCGCGGCGGCCATCGCGGCCGGGGGCACCCCCGTCTTCGCCTTCAAGGGGGAGAGCCTGGCGGATTACTGGGACTTCACCCACCGCATCTTCGAGTTCCCCGAGGGCTCGGCCAACATCATCCTCGATGATGGCGGCGACGCCACCCTGCTCGTCCACCTGGGCGCCAAGGCGGAGGACGACCCGTCCGTGCTGAGCCACCCCACCAGCGAGGAGGAGCGCGTGCTCTTCGCGGCCATCAAGAAGCGCAACGCCGAGCAGCCGGGCTGGTACAAAAGCCAGGCCGCGGCCATCCAGGGGGTCACGGAAGAGACCCGCCATCAACGTCAACGACAGCGTCACCAAGAGCAAGTTCGACAACCTCTACGGCTGCCGCGAGTCGCTGGTGGACGCCATCAAGCGCGCCACGGACGTGATGGTGGCCGGCAAGATCGCGGTCGTCTGCGGCTATGGCGACGTGGGCAAGGGGTGCACCCAGGCCCTGCGCAACCTGAGCGCCCAGGTGTGGGTCACCGAGATCGATCCCATCTGCGCCCTCCAGGCGGCCATGGAAGGTTACCGCGTGGTGACCATGGAGGAGGCCTGCGACAAGGCGGACATCTTCGTCACCGCCACCGGCAACTATCATGTGATCACCCACGATCACATGGCGCGGATGAAGCACAACGCCATCGTCTGCAACATCGGCCACTTCGACAGCGAGATCGACGTCGCCAGCCTGGAGCAGTATCCGTGGGAGGAGATCAAGCCGCAGGTGGACCACGTGATCTTCCCGGACGGCAAGCGGATCATCCTGCTCGCCAAGGGCCGCCTGGTGAACCTGGGCTGCGGCACGGGCCATCCCAGCTACGTGATGAGCTCCTCCTTCGCCAACCAGTGCTTGGCCCAGATCGAGCTGTGGACGAAGCGGGGCGAATACAAGGTGGGCGTCTACACCCTGCCCAAGCACCTGGACGAGAAGGTGGCGCGCCTGCAGCTCACCACCCTCAACGCCAGGCTCACCGAGCTCCGCGACGAGCAGGCCCGCTACATCAGCGTGCCCAAGGAAGGGCCGTACAAGGCGGACCACTACCGCTATTAAGCCGCACGTTTCGATCCGTCAGGGGAAGCGGGGACCGGGAGACCGGTCCCCCTTTTCTTTTTTATGATCTGGTGTATCGTCCCCGGAAAGGAGGAGCGAGCATGAAGAGAAGGCACCAGAAGAAGCTGAGCGTCAATCGGGAGACGGTGCGGAATCTGACCCTGGAGCATCTGGAAGAAGCCAGGGCCGCCGCCGCGGCGTTCGTGAAGTGGTCCGATCCACCGGAGTGCGATCCCGCCTGCACCTCGCAGACGCTCTCCTGCACCCTCTGATCGCTCTATCACAAAGGGGACCCGAGCACCGGGCCCCCCCTGGGACCGCCGGCGTCCCCGCCGGCCTTCTAACCAGTTTTTGTCCCCAGCGTGAGCGCGGATCTCGTTTCCGGGCAAGAATTTTTCCCGGGTTCTGTTCCCAGGCTCCGGATCGAGATCCCGAAAGGAAGATCAACGAAGGCCGAACAGGTACAGCAGAGCCGCGTACCCGCTCGGCAGCATCCGCGGCGGCTCCTGGAGATCCGCGTACCGCACCGCCATCTCCAGGAAGAACCGGGCATGGAAGAACGCCTCCAGGATCGGCCGGGTCACCTCCGTCCACCGCGCGTTGTCCTCGTACTTGAACGTCTTCCCGGTCCCCGCCTCGACGATCTGCAAGAACCAGGGACTGAGCGGCCGGTCGGGAGCGAGAGCTTGGAGCTTCTGGACGATCGCCTGGGTCGTTCCCTGCAGCCCATACACCTTGAAGCTCTGATGGTAGAACCGGTAGACGGGGTCCTCGTAACCCCAATGATTGCCGCACTCTGAGAGCAGCTTCTCCAATTCGCCCCGATCGCGCCGCAGGCTCCCGAGCAGCGCTCCCTCGGGGCTGGGCGCGGCGCCCTCTCCGGCCTCTGAGGCGGCAGGCTGGGGCTCCGCCGCGACCGCGGCCGTTTTCCCGGCCAAGGAAGATTCCAGAGACAGATCCAAATTCGCAGGTGGGAGATCGGAATCCTTCCGGATCTCCGCGAGCGGCCGGATCCACTCCACCCGTCCATGAGTGAACCTCACCACATACTCGATCCAGGAAGGGGTCTCCGTCTTGACGCTCGTGTAGATCCGGATGTCCCCGTGCAAAGGCCACTCTGTGTCGCGGTCCAGGCCCTCCCCGCCGAACCCGATCCCCGCCCGACGCACCAGCCGGCCGTCCTGAGTGATGGTGTACGTGTCCATGAGGCACTCGAGGTTCTTGGTCTGGAAGTCCAGATCCTGATGCCGTGCATCCGGCAGCGGGCACTCACAGTAGACGGTGTCGTACAGTCCCATGGCAGAAGCCTAGCGCAAGTTGGTCCGGGAGGACCATGGACATGAGGGCCTTGACTCGGTTACAGTAGTGGTGAAAGCACGATTATCTATCTGGTGGAGGAGGACGGGCGGGCTCAGCGAGGCGGCTTGTCGTCCAGAAAAACCATGGCCAATAATTTTAGATACGACGTTTTTCTTAGTCACAGTGTGAAGGATAGGGAGTTGCGACAGCGGAAGGTAGACGGAGTGGAAATCTTCACGATCAAGAAGGAGCGCCATGCCAGCTACTGGATGGATCAAGCTTTTCCCGTCCTGCTGGTAATCCGCAATTCAGAAGGCGAGATCCGCTGGATGGAAGTGCGAGACTGGCTGCGGCGCGAAAGCGACAACGGCAAGAAGCCCGTGCGGCAGATCGTCTTCGAGGGCGAGCGCTTCGATGTAATGAGCGTGCGCTGTTGGCGGGATAGGGTTCTGGGTCAGGGCTCGTAATCAGCCCTGCGCGAAGCTCCTGCCGCCCCTTCGGGGCGGAATGAGGGGGCGCTCTGGATGTGACAGAATGGGGCGCCATGTTCGACGCACAGATTCACTTCGACTTCCAACCCACGGCCGACCTGGTCGACGTCTCGGACGCCGTGAGCTGGTTGCTGAGCGCGCTCCGGATGAACGGGCAGATCTGCGGCAAGGAGTGGCCGATCGTCCGTCGGGATTCAGGATGCGCGGCGTACGTCCTGCTGCCGGCGGAGGATGCCCTCTCGCCGGATCATCACAACGTCTACGTCCGGCAGATCATCGCCGAGCGTCTGCCGCAGGCCGGCCTCTCGGAGCCTCGGATCACGATCCTCGGTGAGGATTTGGACGGCGACGACTCCTGCCCGTGCGGGACGCCGCCGAGCTACGTCCTCTATACGACCTATATCTGTCTGGAGTCTCCGGTGCGGTGCGGCGGCTGTTTTCTGCCCATTCCACTGTATGCGTTGCCCAAGACGAACAACGACGAATATTCAGACGTCATCTCCTGGCAGTCGAATTATCAAAGCTGCGACGCCCTCCAGATGGGCTGCCAGGTGCTGGAGCGGGCGGCCACGCGGGAGCTCTCGCGCGTCGAGAGCACGTTGTCTCAGGAAGGCCTCCGCATCTGCCGGGAGTGGGAGGCCTCGACGGGGGTGCCCTTCTACTACTACCTTTATCGCTACGGCGCGCGCAGCTGGGCCCGGGAGCTCGCGCGCCTCTGCCCGGTGTGCGGCGGTTCCTGGCGGCTCGAGGAGCCCTGGCACCTTTTCGATTTCAAATGCGACCAGTGCCGGTTGCTGTC
>QHVW01000222.1 GCA_003223675.1 Acidobacteriota bacterium | reverse complement strand
CCAATCGCGGCTGCCACATGTTGTAGTCCGACGGGATGGTGCCGTCCGAGGGGAAGGTCTGCGGCCCGGCCGCGGTGACCACGGTCTTGCCGATGAACGGCGCGAAGAAGACCTGGTCGGGCGGAGTCCGCACGTCGGGCTCGATCTGCGCCTCCCAGCGCAGGCCGTACTGGATGGTGATGTTGGGCCGCGGCTGCCAGTCGTCCTGCAGGAAGACGGCGGGCTCTTTCTGCGGGATCTTCTGCGTGCCGGCATCCACGACGGAATGGCCGTTGGCGCCCGCCTGCTGCAGGTAGAGGAGCACCGGCCCGGTGATCGAGGTGCCCGGCGGGCAGGTCCCGACCTGCGAGGTGCTGCCGTCCGAGCACTCGACGTAGCTCGGGTTCCTGGCGTAGTTGAGGAAGCCGTCCGTGGAGCTGAAGATGTAACGGCCGTTGGCGAAGCCGATGAAGGTCTGGTTCGAGCTCACGTAGTTGTACTCGACGCCCCCCTTGATGGCGTGCTCGCCGCGCAGGACGGAGAGGTTGTCGTTGATTTGATAGCGCTCGTCGTAGTACTTGACCGGGATGAAGAACGGCATGCCGAAGCGGTAGCTGTTGCCGAAGTCGAAGGCGGTGTCAGGAAGCGGCCGGCCGTTGATCAGCGGCCCGTCGTAGGGCCGCGGGCGGTCCTCGCGGGCGTACTGGAAGCGGAGCTCGTTGAGCAGGGACGAGGAGAGGGTGGAGATGAGCGAGCCGGTGCCGGCGTTCGACTTGTCCTGCTCGATGGCGTTGGCGCTGCGCCCCCAGGAGTCGACGTCGAAGGTGCCGTTGGCCTGCTCGGCCCAGGTATAGGTGTAGCGCAGGGTGAATTGGTTCTTCTCGGACGCCTGCCAGTCGAGCTTGGCGAGCAGCACCCGGGCGTCGTTGGTGCGATCGATGGGACCGTTCTCGCCGGGGTCGCCGATGCTGGCGAAGTAGTCCACCACCCGCTGCTCGATGCGCGCGGGATCGGTCTGCTTGGTCGAGCGCCCCCGCTGGTAGTCGGCGGAGACGAAGTAGAAGGTCTTGTCGGGCACCAGCGGCCCGCCGAGGGTGAAGCCGGCCTGGGTCTGGCTCTCGTCGAATTTCGGCGCCAGGCCCCCCTCGGGCGTCTCGGCGCGCGAGGTGAGGCTCTGGTTCTTGAAGAAGGTGTGAGCGCTCCCCTGGAGCCGGTTGGTGCCCGACCGGGTGACGACGTTGACGAAGCCCGACGAGGAGCGGCCGAACTCGGCGTTGGCCCCGTCGGCCACCACCACGACCTCCTGGACGGCGTCGAGGTTGAAGGTGAAGGCCGGCCGCTGGCCGCCGCGCTGCTCGCCGAAGAAGGGGTTGTTGAAGTCCGCGCCGTCGACCGAGACGTTGTTCTGGATCCCCTTCTGGCCGTTGATCGACAGCTCGTCGCCGTCCGGCCCCTGGACGGTCGTGACGCCCGGAGTCATCTTGGTGAAGTCGAGGAAGTTGCGGCCGTTGTTGGGCAGGCTCTCGATCGACTTCTTGTCGATGCGCACCGACCCTTCGGCGCGGGTGGTCTCGACGACCGGCGCCTCGGCGGTGACGGTGACCTCACCCGCCGCCGCGACCTGGAGAGGGATCTTCAGGTTGATCGTCTGACCCACCCCGAGGTCGGTCCCCTCGCGGACCACCTTGGCGAACCCCTGGAGGTCGACGGTGACGCGGTAGGGTCCGAGGGGGAGCAGGACGGCCCGGAAGCTGCCGTCGGGGCCGGTGACGACCACCTTCTCGAAGTTGGTCTCCGTATTCCGCAGGGTGACGGTGGCGCCCGGCAGGACGCCGCCGCCTTCATCCGTGACGATACCCGCGATCACACCCGTGGTCGCCTGGGACTGGGCAAGGACCGCCGGCACCCAGGCGAGGAACAAGACAACGGCCAGAAGACGCACGCCCCAACGTCGTGACATCGCGACCCCCTTTGCTTTCGTGAACAGCAGGAATGCTACTGCCGACACGATAGCGCCGGGGATCGGGGGCGGTCAAGTTTGTAGCGGCGTCTTCATCCCCCTTTGGGCCTTGGCCTTGAGGTAGTCGCGGTTCATGCGGGCGATGAAGTCGATCGAGATCTCCTTCGGGCAGACGGCCTCGCATTCCGCGTGATTGGAGCAGTAGCCGAAGCCTTCGCGGTCCATGGCCTCGACCATCGAGAGGGCGCGGTCGAAGCGCTCGGGCTGCCCCTGCGGCAGGAGATTGAGGTGCGAGACCTTGGCCGAAGTGAACAGACTGGCGGCGCCGTTCGGGCACTGGGCCACGCAGGCGCCGCAACCGATGCACTGGGCGGCGTCCATGGCGCGGTCGGCGACCGGCTTGGGCACGGGAATGAGGTTCGCCTCCGGGGCCTCGCCGGTGGCGACCGAGATGAAGCCGCCGGCCTGGATGATGCGGTCGAAGGCGCCGCGGTCCACCACCAGGTCCTTCAGCACCGGGAAGGCCCGGGAGCGCCAGGGCTCGATGTGGAGCACGTCGCCGTCCTTGAAGTGGCGCATGTGGAGCTGGCAGACGGTGGTGCCGGGCATCGGCCCGTGAGCGTCGCCGTTGATCATGAAGCCGCAGGAGCCGCAGATCCCCTCGCGGCAATCGTGCTCGAAGGCGACCGGCTCCTCGCCGCGCCCGATGAGCTGCTGGTTGAGGACGTCGAGCATCTCCAGGAAGGAGGCGTGCTCGCTGACGTCCTTCACCTCGTATTGGACCATCCGCCCCTCGTCCGCGGGGCCCTTCTGACGCCAGACGTGGAGAGTCAGGTTCATTTGTAGCTCCTCTGCGTGGGCTTCACGTACTCGAACTCCAGCGGCTCCGTGATGCGGGTCGGCGTCTTGCCCACCCCGTTCCACTGCCAGGCGGAGACGAATTGGAAGTGCTCGTCGTCGCGCTGGGCCTCGCCGTCGGGGGTCTGGTGCTCCTCGCGCAGATGGCCGCCGCACGACTCGTCGCGGTCGAGCGCATCGACGCACATCAGCTCGGCCAGCTCGAAGAAGTCGGCCACCCGGCCGGCCAGCTCCAGCTCCTGGTTGAGCTGGTCGGGGCCGCCCACGATCCGCAGGTTGCTCCAGAATTCCTCGCGCAGGGCGGGGATGAGCTGCAGCGCCTTCTGCAATCCCGCGGCGTTGCGGGCGATGCCGCAGTACTCCCACACGATGCGGCCCAACTCGCGGTGAAAGGAGTCGGCGCTGCGGGTGCCCTTGATCGAGATCAGCCGGTTGACGCGCTCCTGGACCTCGGCTTCGGTGCGGCGGAAGTCGTCCGTCTCGGTCGAGAGCTTCTCCCCCAGATGGCCGGAGAGGTAGTCGCCGATCGTGTAGGGGATCACGAAGTAGCCGTCCGCCAGCCCCTGCATCAGCGCGCTGGCGCCGAGGCGGTTGGCGCCGTGGTCGGAGAAGTTGGCCTCGCCCAGGGCATACAGCCCGGTAAGGTTGGTCATCAGGTTGTAGTCGACCCACAGGCCGCCCATGGTGTAGTGCGGGGCCGGGTAGATCCGCATGGGGACGACATAGGGGTCCTCGCCGGTGATCTTCTCGTACATGGCGAAAAGGTTTCCATAGCGTTCCTCGATCGCCTTCCTCCCCAACCGCTGGATGGCGTCGGCGAAGTCCAGGTAGACGCCGTTCTTCTGCGGTCCGACGCCCAGCCCCTCGTCGACCACGTGCTTGATGTTGCGCGCGGCGACGTCGCGGGGGACGAGGTTGCCGAAGCTCGGGTACCTGCGCTCGAGGAAGTAGTCCCGGTCGGGCTCGGGGATCTGGTCGGGCCGGCGCTTGTCGTCCGGCTGCTTCGGTACCCAGACCCGGCCGTCGTTGCGCAGCGACTCGGACATCAGCGTCAGCTTGGACTGGTAGTCGCCCGAGGCCGGGATGCAGGTCGGGTGGATCTGCGTGTAGCAGGGGTTGGCGAACAGGGCGCCGCGGCGGTGGGCCCGCCAGGCGGCGGTGACGTTCGAGCCCTTGGCGTTGGTTGAGAGATAGTAGACGTTGCTGTAGCCGCCGGTGGCCAGCACCACGGCGTGGCCGGCGTGGCGGTCGATTTTGCCCGTCACCATGTCGCGGGTGATGATGCCCACGGCGCGACCGCGGCCGTCGATCACCACGTCGAGCATCTCGGCGCGGGGGAACATCCTCACCTTGCCGGAAGCGATCTCTTTCTCCAGAGCCTGGTAGGCGCCGAGCAGGAGCTGCTGGCCGGTCTGGCCGCGGGCGTAGAAGGTGCGGGAGACCTGGGCGCCGCCGAAGGAGCGGTTGTCGAGCAGGCCGCCGTACTCGCGGGCGAAGGGAACCCCCTGCGCCGCGCACTGGTCGATGATGTTGAGCGACACCTGGGCCAGGCGGTAGACGTTGGCCTCGCGGGAGCGGAAGTCGCCCCCTTTGACGGTGTCGTAGAAGAGCCGGAAGACGCTGTCGCCGTCGTTGTGGTAGTTCTTGGCGGCGTTGATCCCCCCCTGGGCGGCGATCGAGTGGGCGCGGCGGGGGGAGTCCTGGAAGCAGAAGCACCTCACCTCGTAGCCGAGCTCGGCGAAGCTGGCCGCGGCCGAGGCGCCGGCGAGCCCGGAGCCCACCACCAGGATCGTGAACTTCCGCTTGTTGTTGGGATTGACCAGCTTGAGATGCCCCTTGTGCTCGTCCCACTTGTGCTCGATGGGACCGGGGGGAATTCTGCTGTCGAGCGTCGTCGTAGCCATGAGCGAGCGCTCCTACTTATGGACCAGGCCGGTGAGCACGGCCAGGGGAAATGAGACGTTGCCGATGGTGATGATCCAGGCGAAGGCGTGGGCGAAGCCGCTGCGCCAGTGGTTGAAGCGCGGATGGTTCCACCCGAGAGACTGGAAGAGGCTCCACAGCCCGTGGTAGAGGTGGAGCCCGAGCGCCATCTGGGCCAGGATGTAGAACAGCGACACGTACCAGCGCGAGAAGCTGGCGACCACGTTACGGTAGACGTCCCCCTCGACGAATCCCGGGTTGACGGTGCCGGCGGTGAAGTCCAGCAGGTGGTAGATGACGAAGAGCAGGATGATCACGCCCCCCCAGCGCAGGGTGCGGGAGGCGTAGGTGGTGTGGATCTTCGGGCGGCTGGCGTAGGCCCGCGGGCGCGCCGCGCGGCTCATCAGGGTGAGCTGCCAGGCCGCCCAGATGTGGAGGATCACGGCCACCAGCAGGACGATGCGGAAGATCCAGAGCGCGCCGTAGGCGGGCAGCGCCGGCTCGCCCACGTGGCGCAGGAAGAGGCCGTAGGCGTTGATGTAGCGCACCCCGGGACCGGTCTCGCCCGGCGCCTTGTACAGGCCGGGCTCGTACAGCTTGAGGTTGCCGATCAGGTGCAAGACGATGAAGCCGAAGAGGATGATGCCGGTGACGGCCATCACCGCCTTCTTGCCCACCGCGGATCGATAGAGAGCAGAGAACCAGGACATGATTTTTCCTCAGTCGTGTCTCAGACCCGGGTCCCATCCTATGCCACCCCTCCCGGGATTGTGAAACCCGTCACGAGGCCGGGCGGCGGCGACGGCGGCGGCGGGGGCGCTCGCGCGCCGGGGTATCGGTGGGGGCCTTGAGCGGCGGCCGGCGGCGGGCCGCGGCCTGCCAGGTTGCGAGCGCCTCCTGCCCCTCTCCCGTGGCCAGGACGAGGATCTCGAACAGGAGCAGGGCGTCGTCGAAGTAGGGCTTGCGGGCCAGCTTCACCCGCTCGTGGGGCGAGGCGACCGGCTCGCACAGGCGCTGGAACCCCATCAGCGCGTGGTAGATCTGCTGGGCTCGCAGGTTGGAAAGGGTGAGCCGGGAGAAGAACGGCGCGATCTCCTCCTGGATCATCGTCTCGATCTCCGCCCGGCGCATGGGCCGGCCGGTGGGAGCCTCGACGTCGAGCCGCCGGAGCATGACCTTGGGCAGCAGCAGCGCCGCCAGCAGCCCGGTGTCCGGCAGCGGCCGGTCCTCGGCCACCATGCGGTCGATCACCGGCAGGATCTGCCCGAAGTCCCCCAGGCCCCGCGCACCCGCGGTGAGCATGGCGTAGGCCTCGGGGAGCAGCACCTGGAGGAGGTCGAGCTCCAGCATCCACTGCATGGCGGCGCCGGCCCGGCCGCACTTCAGGAGCTGGATGATCTCCTCCGTCACCCGCGCGGGCGAGGCCTTCTCGAGCTCCCGCGTGTGCTGGTGGATCGCCATCTGCGTCTTGGTCTCGATGCCGAAGCCCAGCCGCCCCGCGAACTCGCAGGCGCGGAGCATGCGCACCGGGTCCTCGCGGAAGCGCACCTCCGGATCCCCGATGGCGCGGATCAGCTTGCGCTCGAGGTCGTCGATGCCGCCCACGTGGTCGATCACCGTGTAGTCGGCGATGTTGTAGAAGAGCGCGTTGACGGTGAAGTCGCGGCGGAAGGCGTCCTGGCGCGGGGTGCCGTAGGTGTTGTCGCTGGTGATCAGCAACTCGCCCGGCTCCCCCCGCTGCTCCTCCGGATCGGGATCGCGGCGGAAGGTCGAGACCTCGACCACACCGCCGTCATGGAAGAAGACGTGGACCAGCCGGAACCGGCGGCCGATGATCCGCGAGTTCGAGAACAGCCGCCGGATCTCGTTCGGCTTGGCGTTGGTGCCGACGTCGAAGTCCTTGGGGCGGCGTCCCACCATGAGGTCGCGCACGCTCCCCCCCACCATGCAGGCGAGATAGCCGGCGTTGTGCAGCCGGTAGAGGACCTTGAGGGCGTTCTTGTCGATGTCGCGGCGGGAGATCGGATGCTCGGAGCGCGGCAGGATACGCGGCTCCACCTCGATGTTCTCACTCACGGGCCGATTATACGGGGCATGGACAGGCATCGATAAACGGCTATATCTTGGCAGCGCAAGGAGCTTAGGTGCTTCAGCCGCAGGCAGACTCTACCGGTGCGGCATGGGGAAGGGCAAGACTGAGGAGAAAAAAAGAGGGCCGGGACGGGCGGAGGGCATTTAGACCCGCCCCGGCACCGGAGGGAGAGGAGATTGCCTTAACTTCTTCGGCTCTGCGGCGCTCTCCAACGCCGCGTCACCGTTCGTTCCGTTTCAAAGACCGCCGGCTCTCTGTCGTCCCCGTCGCTCGCTCGTCCACCCGGCGCTTGTTTCCCTGGGTTTTCATGGACCGTGCCAGGGGTGGACCAGGAAGGGTGATGCTTTGTTTTCAGTGAGTTGAGGGGAGAAGGAGGATTGGGGGGCGTATGGCGGGGCGGACGGTCGTCTCCTGGCGGTGACGGGGGTGTCCTCGAACCCTCACCCCGACTCTCCCGTCCGGGAGAGGGGACTCTGTTGAGGCGTTATCGGTCTGATCCGACAGATCGGTCGGATCGGTCGGATGGCGGGCGGTCTACGCCAGCCGCGTCACGATGTGGATCTCCGACCGCAGCGTCCGGTGCACCGGACAGCGGTCCGCCATCTCCAGGAGACGCAGCCGCTGGGCCTCGGTGAGGGGGCCGAGCACCTCGATCTCGCGTTCGATGTGGTCGATCTTCCCCTCTTTGGTCTCGCATTGGGCGCAGTCGAGGGCGTGGATCTTCGAGTAGCGGAGCCGCACCCGGACACCCTCCAGGGGGATGCCCTTGCGATCCGCGTAGAGCCGCAGCGTCATCGAGGTGCAGGCGCCGAGGGCGCCGAGCAGCAGGTCATAGGGATTCGGGCCGGCGTCGGTCCCACCCACGCTCTTCGGCTCGTCCACGAATAGGGAGTGGTGATGGGTCAAGATCTTCTGCAGGAAGCCCTCGGGCGCTCCCACGACGAGCACCTCCCCCTCCCCGGCGACCTCCGGATCCTTCACGGTTTCAACATTCATGATGCCGCGATCGTAGCACCCTCGCGGGATATGCTACCGGCGTGGACCGAGAGCCCATCCTGGAGGCGGTCGAGGTCGCCAAGACCTATGGCGACGGCACGGCCGCCCTCGCGGGAGTGACCCTCGCGGTCCATCCCGGGGAGACGGTGGCCCTCGTGGGCGAGAGCGGCTCGGGGAAGACCACCCTCCTCCGCACCTTCAACCGGATGATCGAGCCCTCTTCCGGCGCCGTGCGGATCGAGGGGAAGCCCGCGGCGGACCTCGATCCCATCGTCCTCCGGCGCCGCATCGGCTACGTACCGCAGGACGGCGGCCTGATCCCCCACTGGCGCGTCGAGCGCAACGTCGAGCTGGTCCCCCGTCTCCTCGGCTGGGACCGCGACCGTCGCCGGGAGAGGACGCGCGAGATGCTGGAGCTGGTCGGCCTCTCCGCGGCGCAAGGCGGCCGCTACCCCGCCGAGCTCTCCGGAGGCCAGCGCCAGCGCGTCGCCTTCGCCCGGGCCCTGGCCGCCGATCCGCCGCTGATCCTGCTCGACGAGCCCTTCGGGGCCCTCGACGCCCTGACCCGCCTCGAGCTCCACCGCCAGTTCCTGGAGCTGAAAAGCCGTCTCGCCAAGACCGCCGTCCTGGTGACCCACGACCTCGGCGAGGCCTTCCGCCTGGCCGACCGCATCGGCGTCATGCGCGCGGGCCGCCTTCTCCAGATCGGAATTCCGAAGGAGCTGGAGGAGCGGCCGGCGGACCCGTATGTGTCGGCGCTGCTGGAGCTGCGGCGTGGGTAGGCCCTCACTCCCCCAACCCCCTCTCTCCCGGCCCTCCACCCGCCCCGCCGGGGAGAGAGGGGGCTTAGGAAGGCTGTTTTCGACTAACTTCTCCCTCTTCTCCCCGGCGGGGCGGGTGGAGGGCCGGGAGAAGAGGGCCGGGGTGATGAGGGTCTTGGCGGCGGCGCTCCTTCTCTTCTCCGCTCCCCTCCATGCCGCCGACCGCGTCGTCGTCGGCTCCAAGAACTTCGAGGAGAGCCGTCTGCTCGCCGAGATGTTCGCCCAGCTCCTCGAAAGCCGCACCCATCTCCAGGTCGAGCGCCGGCTCGGCCCGGCACGGGGCTGGTGTCGATCCTCAACGAGAAAGCCGAAGGCGGACCGGACCGCACCCTCAACCGCGTCCGCGCCGAATTCCTCCAGCGCTGGAACCTCTGGTGGCTGGCGCCGCTCGGCTTCGAGAACTCCTGGGAGATCGCCGTCCCCCGCGAGCTCGCCGAGCGGGAGCACCTGGAGACGATCACCGACCTCGCCCGCGTCTCGAAAAGCCTGCACGGCGGCTTCGGCCACGAGTTCGTGGGCCGCGAGGACGGCCTCCTCGGCCTCCAGCGCGTCTACGGATTGCAGTTCCGCTCCATCGACCACCTCCAGCAGGCCATCCAGTATCAGGCGGCCAGGCAGAGGACGATCGACGCCCTGGACGTCTACTCCACGGACGGCCGGCTGATCCTCTACAACCTGAAGGTCCTGAAGGACGACCGCCGGTTCTTCCCCCCCTACGAGGCGGCCGCGCTGGTGCGGGGGGAGACGCTGAAGAGGCATCCGGAGGTCGGCGCCGTCCTCGGCCTCCTCGCCGGCTCGCTCAGCGAGGACGCCATGAGGGGATTCAACCTGCGCCTCCAGGAGAAGCATGAGAGCGAGGTCGTGGTGGCCCGGGACGCCCTCCGCGCGATCGGACTGGTCCGGAAAGAGACCCGCGTTGCGGAGACCGGGACGCGCAAGCCCGGCTTCCTCGCCTATCTCTGGGGAGCGCGGAAGGATCTGGGCCGTCTGACCCTCCAGCACCTCGGTCTCTCGGCGGCGGCCCTGCTGCTGGGAGCGCTGATCGCGATCCCCCTGGGGCTCTGGCTGGAGCGGCACCGCCGCTGGGCGGAGACGGTCATCCGCCTCCTGGGCCTCCTCCAGACCGTCCCCTCGCTGGCCCTGCTGGCCTTCATGATCCCGCTATTGGGTGTGGGAGCCATCCCGGCGATCGTGGCGCTCTGGCTCTATTCGCTCTTCCCCATCGTGAGGAACACCTACACGGGAGTCCGCGACGCCGATCCCAGGGCCGTGGAAGCCGCGACCGCGCTGGGCATGACGCCCGGCCAGATCCTGCGGCAGATCCGCCTCCCCCTCGCGGCGCCCGTGGTGATGGCCGGCCTGCGCACCGCCGCCGTGATCACCGTCGGCACCGCCACCCTGGCCGCCTTCATCGGAGCCGGAGGCCTGGGCGAGCCGATCGTGACTGGTCTCCAGCTCGCGGACAGCGCAATGATCCTCTCCGGGGCGATCCCGGCGGCGCTGCTGGCGCTGGTGGTGGATGGGGTGTTGGGGGTGGTCGAGAAGTCGCTGCGGCCGGCGGGGTTGGAGCGGGCTCAATAGCAGGCGGTAGATTCCGCCCGGCCGTGCGTCGTACGGCCGGAATTCGCGGCATATTCCGGTCCAAGGTTGGCCTGATGAACGGAATTGGCGGTAGATTCCGAAGAATACTCCAACAATTCCGCGGAATTGGCAGTATATTCCGGAGAACGCCTCGACAATTCTACGGAATTGGCGGTATGTTCCTCTCAATACACCAACAATTCCGCGGAATTAGCGGTATATTCCAGAGAATACCTCAACAATTCCGCGGAATTGGCGTTAGATTCCGCTCAAGACACCAACAATTCCACGGAATTAGCGGTAGATTCCGGTCACGCACCGGACCGCCGGGGAGAAGGGACCGCAGATTCCGCTTGGCGGCCGCGGGCAGAAGCATTTCATGCCGCCTCAAGGAGCCATTCCGCCCATCGCGCCAGAGAAGCTGGCGCGAAACCGGGGGCCGTCGGCCGGCCATCGTAGACTGCACATCCAATGTCACGATCACGAATCTCCCCATACCTCCCCGCCCTCCTGCTCCTCCTCCCCCTGCTCGCCTGGGGGGCCGATCCGGCACCGCGGCCGCGGCTCCGCGACCTGGGGAGCGCTCCGGGGATCTTCCAACCCGGCCCGCTCAACGCGATCACCGACGTCGAGGGGGTCCGCGTCGGGCACCGGACCCTGGTGCACGGCGACTCGGTGCGCACCGGGGTCACCGCGATCCTGCCTCATGGCGGGAACCTGTTCCAGTCGAAAGCTCCGGCGGCGGTCTACATGGGCAACGGCTTCGGCAAGGCGGCGGGATTCCTCCAGATCCAGGAGCTGGGCAACCTCGAGACGCCCATCGTCCTCACCAACACCCTCTCCGTGGGCACCGCGATCGAAGCGGTCGTGGCCTGGACCCTGGAGCAGCCGGGCAACCAGGAGGTGCGCTCGGTCAACGCGGTGGTCGGGGAGACGAACGACGGATTCCTCAACGACATCCGCGGCCGGCATGTGACCGCCGAAGACGTGCGGGCCGCCATCGCCGCCGCCCGGACCGGTCCGGTCGAGGAGGGGAGCGTCGGCGCCGGCACGGGCACCGCGGCTCTCGGCTGGAAGGGTGGCATCGGGACCTCCTCGCGGGTCCTCCCGTCCAGCCTCGGCGGCTATACCGTGGGAGCCCTGGTGCAGTCGAACTTCGGCGGGGTCCTGACGATCGACGGCGTGCCGGTGGGCCAACGGCTCGGCCGCTTCGACTTCAAGGAGCAGGTCGAGAAGCGTGAGGCCGGCTCCTGCATGATCGTCCTCGCCACGGACGCGCCGCTCTCCTCGCGCAACCTGGAGCGCCTGGCGAAGCGGGCCGTGCTCGGCCTCGCCCGCACCGGCTCCTACATGAATAACGGCTCCGGCGACTTCGTCATCGCCTTCTCCACCAGGAACCTCGTGCCCTACGAAGCCAAAGCGAGGACGCTGGCGGTCGAGGAGGTGACGAACGACGCCATGAGCCCGCTCTTCCTGGCCGCCGTCGAAGCGGTCGAGGAGGCGGTCTACAACTCCCTGCTCAAGGCCACGACCGTCACCGGCCATCAGGGACATACCGTCGAGGCGATCCCGGTGGAACGGGTCCGGGAGCTGCTGGTGGAGGCGGGACGGGTGAAATCGCCGAGGTAGATCTCCAGCCCTCTCGAAGCCTACATGATGAGCTTACATGATATACTCTCACCATGCCTACTCCCTCCAAGATCTCCGTCGTCACTGAAAGAGGCCAGGTCTCCATTCCGGCCCAACTCCGCAAAGAGCTCTCTCTGGAGAAGGGACAGCAGCTCCTCTGGGAAAAAACCGGAGAGCACGAAATTCGCGTGACAGTCCTCCCGGAACGCAAACCTCGTGGAGCCATGGCGATGCTAGGGTTCGCGAAACGTTTTCGGCAGACACGGCGCACCGAAGACTGGATGGCAGAGTTGCGAGAAGGCGAGAAGTGATGGCGTGGGTCGTCGATACCTGCATTCTCCTAGATGTGCTGGAAGACCATCCGGAGTTTGGAGAGGCTTCGGCTCGGATCCTCGACCGTTTGGCCGATGATGGCTTGACGATCTGTCCAGTCACCTATACCGAGTTGGCTCCCGCTTTTGAAGGTAACTTATCCGTTCAAGACGAGTTCCTGACCGAGGTCGGAGTGGATTTCCGCCAGGACTGGCTGTGGGAGGACACGGTCCGTTCTCATGAGGTCTGGAACGATTTCGTCCAGAGAAAGCGGAAGGGATTGGTGCCCAAAAGACCGTTGGCAGATGTTCTGATCGGTTCTTTTGCGTCTCGCCATCAGGGGCTCATCACACGAAATCAAGACGACTTCGCGGCGATACTTCCCGACCTGACGATCCGTGTTCCCTCGCCAACAGAAGGCTGACGCCCTACCCGAACGTCTCCCGCCACCCCACGCTCCCCCGCAAAAGCTCCAGCGCCCCATCCAGCAACTCCTGGTTCTCCTTTTTGACCAGCCAGGTGCTCCGGCCGGAGGGGTGCGGCAGGGGGATCACGTCGAATTCGATCGCCTCGTGAGTGACCGGAAAGGCCCTCCCCACCCGCTCCTGAAGAGGCACGTTTTCCGGAAGGAATT
>QHVW01000591.1 GCA_003223675.1 Acidobacteriota bacterium | reverse complement strand
CCCTTGCCGTGACGAGATTTTTCCGCGAAAATCGCATGTACAAGGTGCAGACAAAATCGACCGCTTCCAAGGAGCCTCCATGAGGACCAGCCCTGCCTGCCTGTTCATGCGTTTGTTCGTGATCGTCGGCCTCCTCGCCGGCCTGCCGGTCCAGGCGCAGCCGGCCTTTCTCGTGCGGGACCTCAACACCGCGCTCCCGCAGCGGCCGTCCTTTGTCGACATCGGCCGGAAGATCGCCGCGCTCGGCAACGTCTTCCTGTTCGCGGCCGACGATGCCGGAGCCTATGGCACCGAGATCTGGCGTAGCGACGGCACCCTCGCGGGCACCTCTCTGCTCAAGGACATCTGCCCCGGCTCCTGCTCGTCGTCGCCCCAGTCGCTCACGGTGTCGAACGGGACCCTGTTCTTCACGGCGGACGACGGGACGCACGGACGGGAGCTGTGGAAATCGGACGGCACCCCCGGGGGGACCGTGATGGTGGCGGACGTCCTCCCCGGGCGCTCGATCTGGTTCGGCGACCTCATCGACGCCGGCGGGGTGCTGTTCTTCACCGCCGACGACGGCGTGCACGGTATCGAGCTATGGGCGTCGGACGGCACCGCCGCCGGCACACATCTCGTCAAGGACATCGCCCCGGGAACGGGTGGGATCTCCGCGCGGTTCCTGGCCACCTCCGGCCAGCGGCTGCTGTTCGGAGTGTTCTATGGGCCCAACTGGAGCGAGCCCTGGGTGAGCGACGGCACCGACGCCGGCACCGCGCAGGTGGCAGAGATCCGAGCGGGCGCAGCCGACGCCATCGACCTCAATTACAACCCCGTCCTCTCCGGGGCCGACGCGGCCCCGGCCCCCCAGGGGGGCTTCCTCTTCGCCGCCGACGATGGGACGGGGACGGCGCTCTGGTACACCGACGGCTTGGCGGGCGGCACCACGGCCCGCATCGCCGCCGCGTCGTCCCCCCACGAGATGACGGTCTTCCAGGGGGCCGTCTACTTCGCGGCCTCCGATCCCACGGCCGGGGTGGAGCTCTGGAAAAGCGACGGCACCGCCCCCGGCACGGCGCGGCTGAAGGACATCCAGCCCGGGAGCAACGGCTCGGATCCGCGGGAGCTCACCGTGGCGGGCAGCCGATTGTTCTTCCACGCCGCGGACGGCGTCCACGGCGCCGAGCTCTGGAAGAGCGACGGCACCGCCGCCGGCACGGTCCAGGTGGCGGACCTCAACCCCTCGGGAGACGCCTTCCCCGTCACCCCCGGCCTTCCGAACCGCTATCAGCTCTCCGCCCTGGGCAGCGATCTGATCTTCTTCGCCACCAACGCGAGCGCCCTCCAGCTCTGGCGGACGGACGGCGTCCATACCACCCAGCTCACCACCGCGGCTGCTCCGGACTTTATCCCCGTGATCGCCAAGGACCTCCAGACCGTGGGAGGAAGCGCCCTCTTCCTGGCCGGGGGCTGGGGTACCGAGATCTGGTCGAGCGACGGCACCGCGGCGGGGACCCAGCGGCTCCGGGACGTGGACGTCTCCACCTCGTCCCTCGCGCTCATCAACGGCAAGCTTTTCCCGGGCTCCTTGTCACCGCTGGGGAACGGCCTCTTCTTCCCGGCCACGAACGGTGCGTCTCCGAACGCCCAGCCGTGGAAGACCGACGGCACCGCGGCAGGGACCTCGCAGATCATCACCCTTCCCTTCGACCAGACCGCCTCCTACGGCGCCCGTCCCCTGGGCAGCGGCCTGGTCTTCCTCACCAATCTGGCGATCTGGTCGACCGATGGCACGGCGGGAGGCACCCATTCGCTCAGCAGCAGCGGCTTCCCGTTCGGGAGCCTCCCCGCCCTCGGCGGCTCGCTCTTCTACATCGCCTTCGATCCGGTGAGCCAGGCGGAGGAGCTGTGGAAGACCAACGGCACTCCCGGGGGAACGGTCCCGGTGTCGTCCCTCTCTTCCTTCAATGACAGTTCGAAGATGGTGACGTCCAACGGCAAGGTCTTCATGCCGGGGAGCGAAAACGGCTCCGGCTCTTCCCTCTGGGTCACGGACGGCACGGCGCCCGGCACCCTCCATATCTCCGGCCTGGGCCATGGGGGTACCGACCTCTCGCAGATCTACAGCCTGGTCGACTTCGGCGGCACCCTGTTCTTCACCGCCTTCGAGCTCGGCTACGGCTGGGAGCTGTGGAAGAGCGACGGCACCGTCGCCGGCACCGTGCCGGTCAAGACCGTCCAGGCTCCCAGCGTACCCTTCTTCAACCTCGTGGGCGGGGAGGCCGCGGCATCGCCGGGCGGCCCTCTCTTCCTGGTGCTGAGCGATGCCGCGGCGGGCGCCGAGCTCTGGAAGAGCGATGGCACCGATGCCGGCACCGTGCGGGTCGCCGACATCAATCCGGGCCCCGGCGGCTCCCTCCCGCACGCGTTGACCCCGATCGGCGGCAAGGTCTACTTCGTGGCCGATGACGGTGCCCATGGGGACGAGGTGTGGGTCAGCGACGGCACCGCCGCCGGCACCCACATGGTGGCGGACCTGCTGCCGGGACCGGGCTCCTCCCGCCCCGACAACCTCGCCGTCGTGGACAACACCCTTCTCTTCTCCGCCTACGACGGTGCGCACGGCGTGGAAGCGTGGCGCACCGACGGCACGGCCCTGGCGACCCGGATGATCCAGGACATCGCTCCGGGGCCGCTCTCCTCCAGCCCCACCGGATTCACCGCCGCGGGACCCAACGTCTACTTCGCGGCCGACGACAACACCACCGGCTTCGAGCTCTGGGCCGTGCCGAAGGACGCGGTGCTCGGTACGTTCGCCGACGTGCCGCCCACCTACTGGGCCTGGCGGTTCATCGAGTCGCTCATCCGGAACGGCGTCACCAGCGGCTGCGGCGGCGGGAGCTTCTGCCCCGGCGCCTATGTCAACCGGGCCCAGATGGCCATCTTCGTCCTCGCCGCCCGCGGCACGGCGCCGCCCCCGGCCACCGGCACCCGCTTCAACGACGTTCCCCCCGGCTACTGGGCCGGCCCCTGGATCGAGGAGCTGGCGCGCGAAGGGGTGGTGAGCGGCTGCTCGGCCAATCCGCCGTTCTATTGCCCGGACAACCTGCTGACCCGGGCCGAGATGGCGGTACTGCTCACCGTCGCCCGCCACGAGAATCCCCCGCCGGCCACAGGAACCCGCTTCGGCGACGTGCCGG
>QHVW01000150.1 GCA_003223675.1 Acidobacteriota bacterium | reverse complement strand
GCAGGAGGATCCAGGAGTCGAGGTAGGCCCAGATCAGGAACAGCACCATGCTGCCCAGCGTGCCATAGAGCTGGGTGGCGGCCCACAGAACCGCGACGGCTCGGGAGAAACCCAGGCTGGCGCCGATCCAGCCCAGCGCGGCCAGCACCGCGGCAAGAGCCAGCCGGAGCGCGCCCACCCGCCGGCCCGCCACCACACGGTAGGTCAGGAAGATGGCACCGAACAGCATGCCGGCGGAAAAGAGGGCACGTAGCGCCACAAAGGCCGACAGGGACAGCTCCGACAGCGCGGGGAGACGTAACAGCCCCCTCTCGATGACCGGCGCCACGAGGAGGAAGCAGGCCATCACCACCAACGCCACGCTCCAGACCGCCAGCAGCAGCAGCGAGCGAGCCACCCCGCGCCAGCCCTGCGCCGGTGGGACGACGTCGTCGGCGATCGTCTTGCCCAGCGTGCGCACGCACAGCGACA
Source organism: Acidobacteriota bacterium (assembly GCA_003223675.1). Taxonomy (GTDB): domain Bacteria; phylum Acidobacteriota; class Thermoanaerobaculia; order Multivoradales; family UBA5704; genus DATARR01. Next base: position 22,235 of record QHVW01000150.1, on the reverse strand, counting down.
TGAAGCGAAATGAGGTCCACAGCGCGAACAGGAACCCGGCCGTCAACCACCCCTGGCTGGCCGACGAGCGCGCCCAGCGCACCATCTCGCTCACGGCGGCGGTTGACTCCGTCGGCAGCACGCCGCGCAGCACCTGCTCGAGCGAAGCACTCAAGTCGAGGGGAATCCAGCGGCTGACCAGCGCGATGGAGATGCCGACGAAGGGCACCAGCGACAGTGCAAGGAAGAAGGCCATCTCAGCGGCGCCGCTGTCCGCCAGCAACAACCTCGCTGCCGCGGCCTTGGGCTTGGCCCAGTCCATGATCGGCGAAGCTTATAGCACGCGTCGGCGCTCAATCTGGCTCGCTTCGTGCAATGACTTCTTTCGGCTTCACATTAGAGCTCCGACCCTCTGCCGCGGCAGGCGTTGCGCGGCGGAGCTGTCCGCGAGCTACCACCTACCGGAAGGATCGCTCATGAAACGACACATGATTCTGGGTCTCTCGGCTCTCTTACTCTCCCTGATCGCGGTGGCTCCGGCCGCCGGCGACATGGCCAAAACGACGACGATCTGCCGGATGGACTACACGCTCAAGGGTTGGTCGGCTTTTTACAAATCGTCGCGCGGATCGGGAACGATCACTTGCGACAACGGCCAGACGGCGAGAGCGAAGATCGCCGCCACGGGTGGCGGTCTGACGGCCGGCAAGTCCGTGATTCGGGACGGTCACGGTACGTTCTCCGAGGTCGCCGACATCCAGGAGCTGTTCGGCAGCTACGCTGACGCGACCGCCGCCGCGGGCGCCGGCAAGTCTTCCGAGGCGCAGGCCCTCACCAAGGGAGAGGTCTCCCTGGCCCTCGCCGGCAAGGGGACGGGTGTGGAGCTCGGGGTGAGCTTCGGCAAATTCACCATCACCAGGCGGTGATCCCCGCGGCCGCCGCGCGCCTGCACGAGCGGCGGCCCTCTCTTTTTTCAGAAATTCCTTTCGGACGTCCCGACTTGAAGTAGACTGGGCTGGACGATGCCCCCCACCCGACGGAAGACGCGCCCATCTTCACGCAGGGAGACCGGACCGGCAGCCCCATCGGCTGCGGAGGAGAGCGGCGTGGAAGCGGCGAGCTCCCCCTTCCCCGTCGTCGGCGTCGGCGCCTCGGCCGGCGGGCTGGAGGCCTTCACCCAGATGCTCGGCGCGCTGCCGGCCGATACCGGCATGGCCTTCGTGCTCGTGCAGCACCTGGCGCCCAGGCACGCCAGCCTGTTGACGGAGATCCTGGCCCGGGCCACCACGATGCCGGTCACGGAGGCCCAGGACGAGACGCGGGTGGAGCCGAACCGCGTCTACGTCATCCCTCCGGACCGCGACATCGTCATCTCGCAGGGGGTCCTGCGACTGCGCCCCCGGGAGAGAGCGCGCGGCCAGCACCGGCCCATCGATCTCTTCCTGCGCTCCCTGGCCGAGGACCAGAGAGACCGGGCGATCGGCGTGATCCTCTCCGGCACCGCCAGCGACGGCACCCTCGGCCTGGAGGAGATCAAGGCCGAGGGGGGGATCACCTTCGCCCAGGACGACACGGCCCAGCAGAGCAGCATGCCGCGCAGCGCCGTCGCCAGCGGCTGCGTGGACTTCGTGCTCTCCCCGGCCGGGATCGCCCGGGAGATCGAGCGCATCGCGCGGCACCCGCACGTGGCCCGGGCGGCACCGGCCAGGCCCGTGGCGCTCGCGGGCGAGCCGGACCTCGGCAAGGTCCTGGAGATCGTGCGCAAGGTCACGGGCGTCGACTTCACCCACTACAAGGCGGGCACCCTCCACCGCCGCGTCAGCCGCCGGATGATCCTCCACAAGGTGGAGGGGTTGCGGGACTACCTGCGCTTCCTGCGCAAAAACCCCGCGGAGGTGGAGGCCCTCTACCAGGACATCCTCATTCCCGTGACGCGGTTCTTCCGCGACCCGGGGACGCTCGAGGCGCTCAAGGCGACGGTCCTGCCCAGGCTGTTCAAGGACCGCTCCCGCCACGAGCCGCTGCGCGTCTGGGTGCTGGGCTGCTCGACCGGCGAGGAAGCCTACTCTCTCGCGATCACCTTCGCCGAATTCGCCGAGGCCCGGGGCAGCCGCCTCCCCGTCCAGGTCTTCGCCACCGACCTCAACGCGGCGGGCGTCGAGAAGGCCCGCGCGGGCGTGTACCCGAAGAGCATCGCGCACGACGTCTCGCCGGAGCGCCTGCGGCGCTTCTTCGCGGAGGTGGACGGCAGCTACCGCATCAGCAAGACGATCCGCGACATGTGCGTGTTCGCCCGGCACAACGTGCTGACCGACCCGCCCTTCTCCCAGATGGACCTCATCAGTTGCCGCAACCTGCTCATCTACCTGGACCCGGCGCTGCAACAGAAGGTCGTGCCGCTCCTGCACTACGCCTTGAAGCCGGCCGGCTTCCTCCTGCTGGGGAGCTCGGAGACGATCGGCTCCTACCGCGACCTCTTCGAGGCGGCGGACGCCAAACACAAGACCTATGCCAAGAAATCCTCCACCCGCCGGTTGACCTTCGGCCCGGCCGCCGGCTTTCCCCAGGAACCGGGAAAGCCCAGGCGTGGGCCGGCCCGCCTGCAGACCGGGGCCGACGTGCAGAAAGAGGCTGACCGCATCCTCCTGGCGCGCTACGTCCCGCCCAGCGTGCTGGTCAACGCCGATCTGGAGATCCTGCGGTTCCGCGGCGACACCGGGCCCTATCTGGCGCCGGCGCCGGGCAAGGCCAGCCTGAGCCTCCTCCGGATGGCGCGGCCGGGGCTGACGGCCGCGCTGCGGGCCGCGATCGGCAAGGCCAGGAAGGAGGACGCCCCGGTCCGTGAGGAGGGCTTGCAGCTCGATTCCGGTGGCGGCGCCCGGGAGGTCCATCTGGAGGTGGTTCCCGTACGGGGAAGCCCGGCCGGGGAAAGCGGCTTCCTGATCCTCTTCGAAGAGCCCACCCCAACCTCTCCCCCGGACGGGAAGCGAGCCCGGAGCAAGGCCCCGAGACCCCAGGCCAGGACCGCCACGAGAGAGGAGGCGGCCCAGGGAGAGAACGCCCGTCTGGCGCAGGAGCTGGCCGCCACCCGCGAATACCTCCAATCGGTGATCGAGCAGCAGGAAACCGCCAACGAAGAGCTCCAGTCCGCCAACGAGGAGGTGCAGTCGGCCAACGAGGAGCTGCAGAGCATCAACGAAGAGCTGGAGACCTCCAAGGAGGAGATCCAGTCGAGCAACGAAGAGCTGGCCACGGTCAACGACGAGCTGCAGAACAGCAACGCGGAGCTGAGCCTGCTCAACAACGACCTGTTCAACCTCCTCAGCAACATCCAGACGGCCATCGTCATCGTCGGGCCGGGCCTGTGCGTGCGGCGCTTCACGCCGATGGCGGAAAAAAACCTTGGTCTGACTCCCTCCGACGTCGGCCGGCCGATCGGCGACCTCAAGCTGAACCTCAGCCTCTCCGATCTGGAGCCGCTGCTGGCGGAGGTGATCGACACGGCCAGCGCCCGGGAATGCGAGGTCAAGGACAAGCAGGGAAAGTGGTACTCGCTGCGCATCCGGCCTTACAAGACCCTGGAGAACCAGATCGACGGCGCCGTGATCATGCTGGTCGACGTCGACACGCTGCGGCGGGCGCGCGAATATGCCGAGAGCATCGTGGCCACGGTGCGCGAGCCTCTCCTCGTGCTCGACGCGAACCTCTGCGTGCAGACCGCGAGCCAATCGTTCTATCGCTTCTTCCAGGTGACGCCCGAAGAGACGGAGAAGCGCTTTCTCTACGACCTCGGCGACGGCCAATGGAACATCCCCGAGCTGCGCCGGCTCCTGGAGGAGATCCTGTCTCAGGACGACGGCCTGGCCGAGTACGAGGTGGAGCAGGACTTCCAGCACATCGGCCGGAAGACCATGCGGCTCAACGCCCGGCGGCTCTTTCAGGAGAGCGGCCAGAGCGCGTTGACCCTGCTGGCCATGGAAGACGTCACCGTGCGCAAGCAACTGGAAGCCGCCCTGCACCAGCGCGTCGAGGAGCTGGCCGAGGCCGACCGCAGCAAGAACGAGTTCCTGGCCCTGCTGGCCCACGAGCTGCGCAACCCCCTGGCACCCCTGCGCAACGCCGTGCACATGCTGGAGTCCCCCAACGCCGGCGCCGGCGAGGTCGAGGCTGCGCGCGGCATGATGAACCGGCAGATCGAGAACATGGCCCGGTTGATCGAAGACCTGCTCGACGTCTCCCGCATCACCCGGGGCGTGGTCCGCCTGCGCCGGGAGCGGGTCGAGCTGGCGGCCGTCCTCGGGCGGGTGGCGGAGCAGATCCGGCACCTCGTCGAGGCGCGCGGCCAGGAGCTGGCGCTGTCGCTGCCACGAAAGCCGGTCCTTCTCGACGCGGATCCCATCCGGCTGGAACAGATCTTCGGCAACCTGCTGAGCAACGCCTCCAAGTTCACTCCCCGGGGTGGCCATTTGTGGGTGACGGCCGAGCTGGCGAGCAATCGGCAGGGCTCTCCCGGCGAGGTCGTGGTGCGAGTGCGCGACGACGGCATTGGCATGGCTCCGGATACGCTGTCGCACGTCTTCGACCTGTTCGTGCAGGCGGACCGTTCCTACGATCGTGGGCAGGGGGGGCTGGGGATCGGCCTGACCGTGGCGCAACGCCTCGTCGAGGCGCACGGCGGCGGCATCGAGGCCCACAGCGCGGGGCTGGGACAGGGCAGCGAGCTCGTGGTGCGCCTGCCCGTCCTGCCGCCCGCGAGTGAGAAGCCGGAGCCGCACGCCGAGCTGGAGCATGGCGCGATCGCGGTCCCGAAGCTCTCTTCCGTCCCCGCCGCGCCGCGCCGCGTCCTGGTGGTGGACGACAACGTGGACGTGGCCGACAGCCTGGCCACGCTGCTGCGCCTGCGGGGACACAAGGTCGCCACCGCCTACGATGGGCCGGGGGCGCTGAAGAAGGCCGGCTCCTTCCATCCCGAGGTCGTCCTGCTCGACATCGGCCTGCCCGGACTGGACGGCTACCAGGTCGCCGCCCGGCTGCGACGGCGGCGCCGGACCGCGAACGCGCTGCTCGTCGCGCTGACCGGCTACGGGCAGGAGGAGGATCAGAGCCGCGCGCTCCAGGCCGGATTCGACCGTCACCTGATCAAGCCGGTCAACCCGCGGGTCATCTACGAGCTCCTCGCCCTCCCTGGAGCCGGCGCGGCGAAAAAGCCGGGCAGGGACGGCACGGCGGCCCCCCCTGCGCCGCCGCCTCCTCCTTGACCCCGGGGTGATGAGGGGTCTTCTGCGGTACGATCGCCCCGTGCGCGCCATCCTACCTGCCGATCCCCGCAATCCCACACCCATCGCCGGCGAGCTCCCGGATCCGATTCCGGCGCCGGGGGAGGTGCTCGTCGCCGTCGAGGCCGCGGGCCTCAATCACGCCGATCTCCTGCAGATGCGCGGCAACTATCCGCCTCCCGCGGGGGAGAGCGACGTGCCGGGGCTCGAATGCGCGGGCGTGGTGCTCGAGGGGGAGAAGGGGAGCCCCTGGCAGCCGGGCACCCGGGTGATGGCCCTGGTGGGAGGCGGCGCTCACGCCACCCGCGCCGCCATCCCGGTGGGGCAGCTCATGCCGCTGCCGGACAACCTCGGCTTCATCGAAGGTGCGGCCATCCCCGAGGCGGCGCTCACCTCCTGGGTCAATCTGGTGGTGGAGGGGGGGCTCCAGGCCGGGGAGACCGTGCTGGTGACCGGCGCCACCGGCGGCATGGGGAGCTTCACCGTGCAGCTCGCCCGCGAGCTGGGGGCGCGCGTGCTGGCCGCCGGCCGCAGCCGCGAGCGGCTGGAGCTGCTGCGCGATCTGGGGATCGACGAGGTCTGCCTGGAAGGGGCCAACCTGGCCGGCCAGGTCCAGGAGGCCACCCACGGCCACGGCGCCGACCTGGTGCTCGACTACACGGCGGGGCCGGAGATCGGCAGCCACCTCGCCGCCCTCGCCAACCGCGGGCGGCTGGTGGTGGTGGGCACGGTGGGGAGCCGCAAGGCGGAGGTGGACCTCGGGCTGATCCTGCGCCGGCGGCTCAAGGTGATCGGCTCGGTGCTGCGCGCCCGCCCGCGCGAGGAGAAGGCGCGGCTGACGGCCGACTTCGCCGCCTTCGCTCTCCCCCGGCTGCTCGACGGCCGCCTCCGGCCGGTGGTCGACCGCGTCTTCCCCCTGGAGCGGGCCGCCGAGGCCTACAAGGCGCTGGAGCGGGGGGGCGCCTTCGGCAAGATCATCCTGGCGATGGCCTAGCGGCTCGCCGCCACCGCTCCCACCTGGACCGGCCGGGTCAGGTACGAGGTCGTGGCGGCGACCTCGTCCCGCACGGCCACGGCCACGTGCTGGGCGCCGGGCCTCATCTTGAGGGTCAGCGTATAGAGGTAGTACTGGCCGAGCGCGCTCAGCACCTCCTTGCGGGGGATGTTGAGCGGCACCTCGACCTGGCGCACGGGGGAGGCCCCGCCGTTCTCGTCGCGCGTCGCCACCAGGAGGCGGAGCCTCCCCTGATAGGTGTCCTGCTGATTCAGGATGGCCAGCTTGAAGAGGGGGATGCGGAGGCGCACGGGCACGGCGTACTGCCCGTCCTCGGCCGGCGCCGGATCGCCGATCTCGATCTGGATCTCCAGCGGGTTCTCCTCGAAGCCGTGGAAGAGGGCCGCGAGCGTGCGGTCGGCCATCTTCTCCAGCGCTGGCTTGTCGCGGTAGGTCTGGCGGTAGCGCACCCGGAGGCCCGGCTTCTTGAGCTTCACCTCGATCCGGTGGTCCTTTCCGTCGCCGTTGTGGGCCGGGGTGTAGCCCAGCGAGTAGTAGCTCTCGAAATCCTCCTGCATGCGCGCCAGCTCGGGAAGGAAGTTGTTGACGTCGAGCATCGCCCGCCCGCCGGTGTCGACGGCGAGAGCGGTGAGCGACCCCTTGAGGTTGGTGGTCTGGATCTGCTGGACGAAGCTCGACTGGAGCAGCCGCTCGTTGACGTCCCCCTCGACGCTGGCGGCGGACGTCCCCTGGAGCCCGCTCGCCTGCAGGGTGTAGAAGGTCACCCGGTTGGCGCTGGCGTGCGCGGCGAGGTTCTCGAACCGCTTGGCGACGCTGTACTTCTGGGCGTCGAGGGCGGCCTGCTCGGGGAAGTACTTCGGGCCGGCCGCGTCCTCCACGTCATCGGCGTGCTTGCCTCCCGGCCGGATGCTGTCGTCCTTCGTGACGATGCCGGTCGCGGGGGAGCCGCCGCAGAGCTCGCCGAGCGCCTGGAAGAGCTCTTCGCCCGGCGTGATCGAGATGCCGTCGCTGACGAACAGGAGGGCCTTGTGGCCGGGGACCCCTGAGAGGGAGTTGATGGTCACTGTCAGCGCGCCGACCGTGCGCAGGGCGTCGGCCCGCGTTTGCTCGGCGTAGCCCTGCACCGGCGTGACGATCTCCGCGGCGCATTTGCGGAGCGAATAGATCTCGCGCATCGTGCGGTAGGCCTCCCGCCGTCCCGAGTCCTCCTGCTGGCCGTAGGCGGGGAGGCGCTCGATCTCGCGCAGCGTGGCGTCGACCTCGGCCGGGTCGCCGGTGAAGGGGCGGCGGACGTGGAGGTTGTTGTCGTAGGTGGCGAGCATGACGCGGTCGCCCGGCCGGACGCTCTGGGCCAGGAACTTGCGGATCTGCTCGACGACCCGGGTGCGGTTCTGCGGCCGGATGTGGAGGTTGTCCACGAACACCACCAGCGAGAGCTGCCGCTGGGGGTCGGGGGCCGCTGGGGGGGAGGCGATGGGCGCGGGAGCCTCCGGCGCCGGTGGCGCGGCGGGGGAGGGCTCCTGGGCGGCCGGCTTCCCGGCGGGGGTGATCTCCACGAAGTTGCTGAGGCCGACCGCCTTGCCGTCCTCCAGGACCTCGAAGTCCCCCTTCTTCAGGCCGGTGATCCGTTGGCCGTTCCGGTCCGTCACGTAGACGTCGACGTTGACCACGTTGACCTCCACCGTCTCGCCGAAGCTCGGCGGGGCGGGAGGGGCCGCGGCGGATAGAGAGGCCGGCAGCAGCAGGACGGCGGCGAGCGAAAACAGGTTATTTTTCATTCCAGGCTTCTTTCTCATGGCTGGGATACCGCGGCGGTGGCGTTGACGGTCACCGGCCGGCTCAGGTACGAGGTGGTGGTGGCGATCTCGTCGCGCACGGCCACGGCGACGTGCTGGAGCCCGGGCTTGAGGTTGAGCGTCAGGGTGTAGACGTAGTACTTGCCGAGGGCGTTCAGCACCTCTTTGCGCGGGATGCTGAGCGGCACCTCGACCTGGCGCACGGGAGAGATGCCGCCGGCCTCGTCGCGGACCGCCACCAGGACGCGGAGCTTGCCGCCGTAGGTCTGGTCCTGCTGATTCAGGATAGCCAGCTTGAACAGCGGGATCTTGAGGCGGACCGGCACCGCGTACTGGCCGTCCGCCGCCGGCGTGAGGTCTCCCACCTCGGCGGTGATCTCCAGCGGGTTGTCCTCCATGCCGTAGAAGAGGGCCGCCAGCGTGCGATCCACCACCTTCTCCATCGCCAGCTTGTCGCGATAGCTCTGGCGGTAGCGCAGGCGGATGCCCGACTTCTTGATCCGCACCTCGATCCTGTGCTCGCGGCCGTCGCTCGTATGGGCCGGCGTGAAGCCGAGCGAATAGAAGCTGTCGAGGTCCTCCCGCATGCGGGCGAGGTCGGGCCGCAGGTCGTTGGCGTCGAGGATCGAGCGCCCGCCGGTGGCGTCCGCCAGGAGCTGCAGGGAGTCCCGGTGGTTCATCCGCAGGGACATCCCGATCGAGGAGAACTGGAACAGGCGGTCCTCGGGCCCGCCGCTCGCCGGAATCGCGGACGGCGAGGTCAGCCCGGAGGCCTGCAGCGTGTACAGGGTCACCCGCTGGGCGTTGGCGTGGGCGGCGAGCGCCGCCAGTTGCTTGGCGACGCTGTAGGACTGGGCGTCCAGCATGGCCTGCGACGCGGCCTGGTAGGAGCGGGCGCCGTATTCGCGGGCGTCGTAGACGGTATTGGGGTCGGGCTCGTCGCCAAATACGCCGCGGCGGGAACCCTTGGGCATGGTGGTATCATGCCCGATCCCCTGGGTCCCGTTGCCGCCGCACAACTCGAGCAGGAACTGGAAGACCTCCTCGCCAGGGTTGATCGGAATGCCGTCGCTGACGTGGAGCAGCGCCTTGCGGCCGGGCACGCCCGAGAGCGAGTTGACCAGCGCCGTCAGCACGCCGATCGTCCGCAGGACCTCGTGGCGCCGGAGGTCGGCGTAGGACCGCGCCGGGGTGACGACGTTCTGCGGGCAGGGGAGCCGTTCGCTGGGGTCGGCCAGGGAGATCTGGTGGATCTCCAGGGCCTCCCGGAAGGCGTGCTGGCTGTCGCGGTCGGTCTCCTCGCCGTGGGTCACCAGGGTCCCGATCTCCTGCAGCCCTCTGGCGATGGCGGCCGGATCGCGGGTGAGCGGGACGCGGATTTTCAGCCCCATGTCGTCGGTGACCAGCATCACCCGGGTCCCCGGATCGAGCTCCCGGGTCAGGAAGTCGCGGAGCTGCTGCAGCACATGGGCGCGGTGGGCGGGGCGGATGTTGAAGTCGTCGAAGTAGACCACCAGGCTCAGGTCGTCCCGCGGCGCGCCGGCGACCTGTGGAGGGGAGGCACCGGGAGCGGCGGGGGCGGACGACGCCACCGCCGCCGCGGGGCGGGACGGGCCCGCCGCCACCACCGCGAAGTTTGAGATCGCCACCTTCTTCCCGTCCTCCAGCAGCTCGAAGTCGTCCTTGCCGAGGCCGGTGACCCGGTGACCGTCCTTGTCCACCGCGTAGACGTCGACGTTGACGACGTTGACCTCCACCGTCTCGCCGAAGCCCGGAGCGGCGGGTGGAGCGGCGGCGAGCGCCGGCGTCCAAGCCGCCACCAGGAGAAGGCTCGAAAGCGAGAGGAGCTTCGTCATCGTCATCCCTCCCGGGAAAATGTTGAGAATCCGAAACCCCTTACTGCAAAGGATACGCCATTCCGGTCTCCTGGGGAGAAGCCGTCCGGGCCGTCCTCCCGGAGGGACGATTCAGGAGGACAGGGGCGGAATTCCGTCCTCCGAAGCTGACGGCCGGCGCCAGAGCACCGCCGTCAGCGCGATGCCGATCAGGGTCAGCAGCCAGCTCCCCTCCGGGCCGAAGCCATCGCCGGTGAGGCCCGGATCGCCGGTGATGGTGACGCTCAGGAGGTGGAAGATCGACACGCCGCTCACCGGCACCGAGAGCAGGCAGGCGACGGCGAAGTTCCAGACGCCGTGGGCGAGGGTGGCGCTCCACAGGCTGCCGGTGCGCTCAACCAGGCCCGCCAGGACCATGCCGGCGAGCACGATGTTGAGCAGGGCCGAGGCGGAGACGTCCGGATTGCCGAGGTGGAGGAGCGCGAAGAGCACCGAGGAGCCGAGCGCGGCGATCCACGGCCGCCAGCGCTCGCGGAGCGTGTGGTAGACGTAGCCGCGGACGATCAGCTCCTCCAATCCCCCCTGGAGGAGGAATCCGATCAACAGAGCCACGAGCAGCAGGACGGGCGGGAACGGCCACCAGGCCGGGCTCCGCAGGCTGATCCCGCCGTAGTGGACCGCGGCCAGGGAGGAGGGGAGGGCCAGCACCAGCGCCAGCCAGGTCCCCAGGACGGCCACGGCGCCGAGCGGAGCGGCCACGAGCTGGCGCCACGCCGCCGGCGGCCCTCCAGCCGGCAGGCGGAGCCCGATGCTGGCCAGCGAGCGGCGGTCGAGGAAGCGGACGAACAGCCAGGTCACCACGAGTTGCGGCGGCAGGGTGAGCGCGGTGAACGCCAGGAAGACCTCGGTGGAGCTCCCCAGCCCCCCGCGGCGGAACAGGTCCCCGGCCGCCAGACGGGCGAGCGCCGTCATCAGCACGATCTCGGCGTACTGGATGAAGGCGTAGACGATCAGGTAGAGCGCCGCGCGCAGCGCCGGGACGAGGAGGCGGAGGACCCCATGGGCCGACGGCCGGGGTGGCGGCAACTCCGCCACGAGCGGCGGCTGCGGGGGCTCGGGCGGGGGTGGCGGAGTCGGCTCTTCCAAGGGGTCCCTCCTGGCGGCGCCATTCTATGCCGGCCCGGCCGGGGCTTTCATGGCACGGCAGTTGCTATCTATGGAAACCGGGAGAGAAAAGGAAGTTAACTCAAAGCAAAGGAGGATCGTCATGATTAACCTTATTCTCATCCTGATCGTCGGTGGCCTCATCGGATGGATCGCCAGCATCGTGATGCGGACGAACGCCCAGCAGGGTGTTCTCCTCAACATCGTCGTCGGCATCGTCGGCGCCCTGCTCGCGGGCTTCCTGCTGGCTCCGCTCTTCGGGACGGGCAACATCACTAGTGGGGACTTCAGCCTGCCGGCCCTGCTGGTCTCGCTGCTGGGCTCCGTCATCCTGCTCGCCATCGTCAACCTGTTCCGGCGTGGCGCGGTGCGCTAAGCGCATCCCTCACTCAGAGCATAGTCATTCTCCCGCGGCGGGGGTTGCGGACGGAAGGTCCGCCCCCCGCTCAGCGTTTTTGGGGCCTTTAGGGCGCGCTCCAAAGCCGTGAATTTTTTACAACTTCGGCGCCCTGGTGCCCTTGAGGGCCGCCTGCACCCCTTCCGGGGTGGTGAGACCCTGCTGGGTGAGGACGTCGCGGACCCACTCCGCCACCATTTCGTTCCCGACCTTGGGATAGTGGAGGAAGTTCTTGCTGGCCATCTCGGCCTCGGGGTCGTACTTCTCGAAGCCCTCGCCCAGATCGATCACGCGGTAGCCGCGGCGCCGGAGCTCGTCGAGCAATGGCTGGTAGGTGACCTGCCGGTGGTTGTGGCGCTCCTTCACCTCCCGGCGCTGGGGGAAGAGGACGATGACCGGCAGCGAGCCGTGATCGAGAGCCTCGCGATAAAACTGATCGAGCACCCGGAACGACACCTGATAGGCCTCCGAGCGGGTGTTGTACTGGCCGCCGGGAGTGAAGATCGGCTGATCGAAATACTGGATCCGGATGACGTGCGCGAAGCGCACCGAGGGCAGGAAATCGAAGCGGCTGCGGCGGTTGTTGCGCTGATAAAAATAATCGTGCTCGCCCAGGCGCGGCAGCCATTTCTCGGGATCGCTCAGCAGCTCCTTGTAGTCGTCGATGCTCTTGATCGGATTTTCGACCAGCGCCAGCTTGCCGCCTTCGATCGCGAAGCGCGGCTTGGTGAACGGGATGCCGCTGCGGGGGAAATAGAACGGCCGGAAGACGTTGACCATCCGGTTGATATTTTCGGACATCATGCCGATCAGCACGATCGACGGATGGTACTGAATCCCCTCGCGGCGGTAGCGCAGCAGCCCCTGCCCGGGGTCCGAGCCGGGGATGCCGAAGTTGATCACCTCGAAGCCGGGGACCATCTCCTCCAGCTTCTCCTCCCAGGTGAAGCCGGTCGGCACACCGCTGGCGTGCGTGAAGGAGTCGCCGAACGCGGCCACGCGGACCTTCCCCGCGGGCGGCGCGAGGTCGTACTCCCGGGTGGCGCGCAGCCCCTTGCTGTTCGCCTGGAACTGGGGCTTTTTGCCGTTGGGCCGGATCGTCCACCCGAGCTCGGGGTCGAAGACCATGTAGGAGGAGGTGTCGGCGATCTGGGCGGCGAGGATCCCCTTGTGCTTGTCGTTGAGGTCCTCGACCACCTTCGGCTGATACTCCAGGTTCTTGTAGCGCTTGAGGGCCCACAGCCCCACCAGGCAGGCGAGCTCGGCCATCGCCCAGAGGAAGGCGAGCAGCACGAGCGAGAACGCGATCTTCTTGCGGGTCGAGAATTCGGCGGCCATAGGGAGGCCGGCATTCTACTGCATGTCCGCGGGTTCCCTGCGGAGGCCGCGTCGGATATCCTATGCGCCGCTCTCACGTCCCGCCCATGTCCTCCACCTCCACCTCTCCATCCCAACCCGTCGTCATCACCGGGATGCACCGCTCGGGCACGTCGCTCGTGGCCTCCTATCTCGCCTCCCTGGGGGTCGGCCTGGGCGACCGCCTGCTGGCCGCGGACGCCCGCAACCCGCACGGCTACTTCGAGGACGCCGATTTCCGCGAGCTCCACGGGGAGATCCTGACCGACGCCACCTCCGAGGGGGACGGCGGCCATCGCGACTGGGGGTGGACGGAGAACGAGCGGCTGGACCGCGGCCGTCTCGGCCGCTGGACCGAGCGCGCCCGCGCCCTGGCGGCGGTCCGCTCCGGCCGTCCCGGGCTCTGGGGGTGGAAGGACCCGCGGACCTCGCTGCTGCTCGACTTCTGGGACGAGATCCTCGAGCAGCGCGCCCTCTACGTCCTGCTCTACCGCTTCCCCTGGGAGGTGGCGGATTCGATGCAGCGCGTGGGGGCGGACGTCTTTCTCGACCATCCCGAGTACGCGTACGGGATCTGGGCCTTCTACAACCGCCACCTGCTCGATTTCCACCGCCGCCATCCCGGCCGTTCGCTGCTGGTGAGCACCGACGCCCTGCTGCGGGACCCCGCGCGGCTGGCCTCTCTGTTGCGCGACAAGCTCGGCCTCACGGTGGCGGACGGCTCGTTCGAGAGCCTGCGGGACCGGGACCTCTTCGTCTCCTTCGCTCCCGACGATCCGCTGGTCTCGCTGGTGGCGGCGGCCTCTCCGCGGTGTACGCGCCTGCTCGCCGAGCTCGACGGGCAGGCGGACCTCCCCGCCACCGGCCTCTGGAGCGCCGCTCCTCTGCGCAGGGAGCGCCCGGCGGATCCGATCGACCTCTCCGTCGTCATTCCATGCCACGATCTCGGCGAGCTCCTGGTCGAGGCGGTCGCCAGCGTCGAGCGGACCGCTCCGGACCGCTGCGAGCTGATCGTCGTCAACGACGGCTCGCGCCAGCCGCGCACCCTGGAGGTGCTCGCGGCGCTGCGCGAGGGGGGCTACCAGGTCATCGACCAGCCCAACTCGGGCCTCGCCGCGGCGCGCAACCGGGGGATCCGCGAGGCGCGCGGCCGGTACGTCCTGCCGCTCGACGCCGACAACCGGCTCGCCGCGGGATACATCGCGTCGGCGATCCAGGTGCTCGACGCCCAGCCGGAGGTGGGCGTCGTCTATGGCGACCGGCTCGAATTCGGCGGCCACAACAGCCGCCGGTCGATCCCGGAGCTCGACCTCCCGACATTCCTCTGGGCCAACTACATCGACGCCTGCGCCGCCTACCGGCGGGAGATCTGGGAGGCCTGCGGCGGCTACGACGCCGGGGCGCTGGTGTGGGAGGACTGGGATCTCTGGATCTCGGCGGCCGAGCGGGGCTGGCGGTTTCACCGGCTGCCGGAGGTGACGTTCGAGTACCGGGTGCGCCCCAACTCCATGCTGCGGAACGCCGAGCGCGAGGGGATCCGCGAGACCGTCCGCGCGCACATCTATCGCAAGCACCACCAGCTCTATGCGGAGAATCTCACCGCGGTCCTCCTGGCCGGGCACACCTATCTCCACGCCGTGACGGCCGACGCCCTCAAGCTGGCCGCCGCGCGCGACCGCCTCCAGCGGGAGGCCGACGCCGCGGCGGCGGACGCCCAGGCCGTGCGGGCCGCGCGCGACCGCCTGCAGAGCGAGATCGATCTCCTGGCCGCCGCGGTCGAGCCCGAGCGGCAGGCCCTGCGGGCGCTTCAGCAGGAGCTCGACGACTGCCGGTGGGAGATGGAGTTCATGAAGAAGACGAGCGCCTGGCGGCTGCGGGGCGTCCTCGTGCGCCTCAAGCAGCGGCTCTTTCACGGATGATATTGATCCTCGTCTATTTCCTGGGTAAAATAGGGGCACGGCATCGCAGCTCGAAGAAGGAAGGGAGGTCCCTCTGATGCAGCCCCGTCCCAAGATCCGGCGTTTCCCCCGCGTCCCGGCCGAGCACGCCGTGATGGTGCGCCTGCTCGGCGTCCAGCCCTTCGAGGAGTTCGCCCGCACACGGATCATCGGTCCGGGCGGGTGCATGTTCGTCAGCGAGGAGTCGCTCGGCTTCGGCTCGCTGATGGAGCTCTCGATCGCCGTCCAGGGGCGGGTCCTCAAGACCGACAGCCGGGTGGTCTACGAGAGCCGGAAGAGCCCGACCGAGCATCAGATCGGCGTCGAGTTCCTGCGCATCAGCCCCGGAGACCGCGCCTTCCTCGAATCCATCGTGGGGCAGCGGCTGGGGCCGCGGAACAGCATGCCCGGCCTGGCGTTCAACTGAGGGTGGGCTCCGGATCCGACTGATCGGTCGGATAGCCTCTTTTTAGGCTCTACCGCCCCAACCCCCGCCCGGTCATCAAATACGTCGCGAAGCTGCCCAGCCAGTGACCCCCTTCGTAGTGCTCGCCGGTGACCGCGGCGAGGCCGGACTCGCGGTGGGCCGCGGCGGCGGCGCGCAGGGCGGGGAGGCGCTCGTCGCTTGGCGGCAGGCCGGCGGCGATGCCTTCGAGCATCCAGGCCCGGGAGAGGTTCAGGCCGTCCAGATGGGCCAGCTTGCCGTCGCTGGGATCGGTGACCACGGCGGGGACGAGCCAGTCCTTGCCGCCGATCTGGGGGAGGAAGGCCGAGAGCCATGGGGCGTAGTCGGCCGCCGGCAGGATGCGCCGCATCAGATCGGCCTCCGCGAGGCAGGGGGAGAGGAAGTCCTCCCCCGAGGGCTCGTAGGCGAGCGGGCAGGCGCGGTCCTGGAGGTAGAGCTCGCGGGCCCGCTTCTCGAAGAGGCCTTGAGCGTCGCGATCGCCGGTGCCGCGGGCCCAGTCGAGCATCAAGCCGAGGGAGAAGGCGGTCTGGTTGTGCTCGCCGATGCGGATGGGGTGGGAGAGCTTGGGGAGCCACGTCCGCAGGCGGCCCATCGCCGCGCCGGCCAGCGGGTCCAGGGTGGCGGCCCAGCGGCGGGCCTGGGGATCGTCCCACTCGTGGAGCTCCGCCGAGAGCTGGAGCAGCCAGGCCAGGCCGTAGGGCCGCTCGAAGGTCGCCCGCCCCTCCCCCTGCATGTATCTCACCTCAGCGGCGATGCTCTCCGGCGTCAGGCTCTGGTCCAGGGCGGCCCGGGCCCTGGCGGCGAAGGGAGCGCCGGGAAACTGCCGCGCCAGCCGCGCCAGCAGCCAGTGCCCATGCACGGCCGAGTGCCAGTCGTAGCAGCCGTAGAAGGCCGGGGTGAGCTGGCGCGGAGGCTTCACGTCGGCGTCGCCGTTGAGCGCGTGGGCGATCTTGTTTGGATACTCCTTGTGAACGCAGGCGAGCGCCAGGTTGGCGAAGCGCTCGGCGGTGGCGGCATCGAGGCGCGGCTCCTCCCGCGGCGCGGGGGCCGCGGCGGCCAGCGGGGCCAGGACGAGCGAGACGGCGGTCCAGAAGAGGATCGAATGCGCGGTCATGGGCTGCGATGGTACATCCTTCGAATACAATCCGCTTAACAGGGGAGGGGGTGAGCGATGAGCGACGTCAAGACCTATTCGGTACGCGAGGAGATCGTCCACAGCGCCATTCACGGGCTCGGGATCGCTCTCAGCATCGCCGGGCTGATCGCGCTGGTCCTGACCGCCCGCCGCACGGGCGATCCGTGGGATGTCGTGGCCTCCGCGGTCTACGGCGCCACGCTGATCCTGCTCTACCTGGCCTCCACTCTCTACCACAGCATCCCGCACGCGCGCGCCAAGCGGGTCCTGCGCGTGATCGACCACTCGGCCATCTACCTCCTGATCGCCGGCACCTATACGCCGTTCACCCTGGTAAGCCTGCGCGGCCCCTGGGGGTGGACGCTCTTCGGCCTGATCTGGGGGCTGGCCATCCTGGGGATCGCGCTCAAGGTGGTCGCCATGGGGCGCTTCCGCGGCCTGTCGCTGGCGCTCTATCTCGGCATGGGATGGCTGGCGCTGGTCGCCCTGCGCCCGCTCACCGCGGCGCTGGCGCAGGGCGGGCTGATCCTGCTGGTGCTCGGCGGGATCGCCTACACCTCGGGGGTGCTCTTCTACGTCTGGCGGCGGCTGCCGTATCACCACGCGTTCTGGCACGCGTTCGTGCTCGCCGGCAGCGTGCTGCACTTCTTCGCGATCCTGCTCTACGTGGTGCCCGGCAGGAGCTGAGATCAGGCCTACTCCCCCAGATAGCGGAACACCTCGGCGGGGCCGGGGATGTAGCGCAGGGCGCGGATCGCTCCCTGCCCCCGCACCTCGGCGCCGAGGTAGCGGCCGGAGCCGGCCTCCAGGGCGATCGAATCCCCGTTGACGATGGGACCGGCGCCGCCGATCTTGCGGATCACGAGCCGCTCGGCGGGGCCGGCGGTGGAGGCGCGGGCGTAGAGCTGCCCGCCGGAGCCGGGATCGACGCTCAGATAGAGCCCGTCGTGGGCCTGGAGGCTCACCTCGTCGCCGCTCATCAGGGCGCCGCCGTTCCAGTCCTTGAGCGTGAAGGTCTCCCAGAAGCCGCCGCGGATCCAGCGCCGGGCCTCGACCGCGCCGTCCCCCTGCGGGTCGACCGAAAAGTACTGATTCGCAAAGCTGCTCAGGGCCACCCGGTGCAGGGCCGCCGGGAGCTGGGAGGCCAGCGAATCCCACATCGGCGCCCTGGCGCCGTCCGGGCGGATCAGCCAGAAGCCCTTCAGATCGCCGTTCTCCGGCCGGCCGGTGTAGGTCTGGAGCGCCTCGTTGCAGTAGACCTCCCAGTAGACGGCGTAGCGCACCCCCCAGCCGAGCGCCGCCTCCATCAGCTCCCGGATGCGCTCGAACCGTTCCCCCGAGGGGGCCCCGTCGTCCTTGGCCATGCCGTACTCGCCCAGGTAAAGGTCGTAGCGGCCGAAGAGCTTGCTGTCCGGCGCTTTGGATTCCAGATAGTCGAGCGCCCGGGTGAGCTCCGCCGGGGTGAAGTCGACGTCCCAACTGGAGTAGGAGTAGAGGTCGCAGTGGGTGTAGGGGATGACGTTGTTGGTGGCCGTCACCTTGCCGGCCATGGCGGCGGCGAGGAAATTCACCTCGGCCGCGTGGAGCACCTGGACGCCGCGCGATCCGACCTCCCGGCGGGCCTGCTCCACGCCGTCCTGGCGGGCGTTCCACCAGTCGATCATCCCCTTGATGCGCACCAGATCGGGATCGGCGCCGTCGGCCAGCCCCTGGCGCAGGAGGTGATCCCCCTCCCAGTTCTGCAGGATGAAGGTCTTCCCCGAATTGGCGTAGGTGGTGAGGAGATACCTGGCCAGCCGGTACATCTGATCGCGCTCGGCGGCGGCCTCCCCGGGCGTCAGGCCGTCGAGGAACTGCGGCGACACGGTGACCGGCGTGATCTCCAGGAGGATCTTGGAGAACGGCTTGGCGAAGAGCTCCTGGAAGTACGGCCGCTGGGCCAGCTCGACCACGTCGGTGGGCAGGGGGGACCAGTCGGAGTTGAAAGGATAGAGGTCCTGGATGCTGGCCGGAACGAGGAAGACCTTGATCACCCGGCTGCCGAGCTCCAGGACGCGGTCGGCCCCCTCGTTCAGGAAGTCCTCGTCCGTGAAGTTGTAGCGGCCGGCGGCGTGGGCCACCCCGAGCACGTCCCGGGCGTCCACCGCGCCGGCGGCGCCGGCGGAAATAACCGCGGCCGCGAAGAGGAGGAGCCCGGCGAGCGCTTGAACAGGGAGGCGGCGCATGTTGAATAGTGTACGGCTGAGGAGGGGGCTTCATCACCACGATTTCCCCGTCACCCGTTCCCACAGCGCCCGGAGATCCTCCGGCACCGGCGCCTCGAAGTGGAGGAGCTCGTCCGTCGCCGGATGCCGGAAGGAGATCCGCCAGGCGTGGAGGGCGGGGCGGGGGAAGCCGGACAGCGGCGCCTGGACGGGGCGGGGGAGGCCCTTCCAGCGCGCCTCGCCGTAGACCGGATCGCCCACCAGGGGATGGCCAACGTGCTTCAGGTGCACCCGGATCTGGTGCGTGCGGCCGGTCGCGAGGTCCATCTCCAGCAGCGAGATCCCGGCCGCGGCGGCCACCGTCCGGTAGTGGGTGACCGCCGGCCGTCCCCGCCTCTGACCCCGAGAAATTACGGCCATCTCCTGCCGCCGCTGCGGATGGCGGCCGATCGGCGCCTCGATGGTGCCGGCTGCGGGGGAGGGCGCGCCGTAGGCGATCCCCAGATAGAGCTTGGAGACCTCGCGCGAGGCGAAGGCGCGGGAGAGGCGGGCGTAGGCGGCCGGCGTGCGCGCCACCACCAGGACGCCGCTCGTCCCCTGGTCGAGCCGGTGGACGATCCCGGGCCGGCCCGGCCCTCCCACGCCGGCCATCTCGGGGTAGCGGTCGAGGAGGCGGTGGGCGAGGGTGCCGGTGGCGCGGCCGGCGCCCGGATGGACGGTCAATCCCGCCGGCTTGTCGAGCACCACGATCTCGGCGTCCTCGTGGAGCAGCGTCAGGTCCCCCCGCTCGGGGAGGACCCGCTCCTCCCTGGGCTCCGGCGGGGCGCACTCGACGCGATCGCCCGCGGCGAGAGGGGTGGAGGGCTTGGCCGCGCGGCCGTTCACCCGCACGAGGCCGCCGGCGATCCAGCGCTGGACCTGGTTGCGGGGCGCGTCGAGTCGGGTGGCCACGTGGCGGTCGAGCCGCTCGCCTGCCGCCTCCGACTCGACGGTCCAACTCACTCGGGGACCGGCGCCGCCGCGGTGGATTCGTGATGCTGCCGCGGCCGGAAGCTGTCGATCGCCATCAGCACGATGCCGATCGAGATGGCGCTGTCGGCGACGTTGAAGGAGGGCCAGTGATGGAGGCCGACGTAGACGTCGAGGAAGTCGGTCACGGCGCCGCTCGACACCCGGTCGATCAGGTTGCCGATCGCTCCCCCCACCACCAGCGCCAGGGCCACGAGGAGCACCCGGTCGCGCGACGGCGTGTACCAGAAGTAGAGGCCGACCGCGATCAGGGCTCCGAGGCCGAGGACGGTCAGCAGCCAGCCGCTGCCGCCGCCGTCCGAGGCGAAGAGGCCGAAGGCGACGCCGGTGTTGCGCACGTGCGTGAGGTTGAACAGGCCGGGGATCACCGGGTGGGTGGAATGGTGGGGGAGATGCGCCTCGACCAGCCATTTCGTCCACTGGTCGAGCACGATGACGGCGAGAGAGACGAGCAGGTACCGGAGCTTGCGGAACCGGGAGGCGAGAGTCTGGGGGGTATGGACGTCATCTGCCATGGCTGAAAAAGTCTCCTCTTACGCGCGGCCGAAGGCTTCATGGGCGGTCCGCGCCACCTCCATGAGATCCTGAATCGACTGAAACAGGCGGATGGCCGCGACCCCCGCCACCCCCACCCCGGCCAGACTCCCAAGCCGCTCTAGTGTAACGCCACCCAGCGCGAAGACGGGAACGCCGGCGGCCGCGGCGCGGGCGAGCCCCTCCAGACCCACGGGCGCCCCCTTGCCCGGCGTGGCGAAGACCGGGCCGAAGGTCACGTAGTCGGCCCCCTCGTCGCGCGCCCGCTCGACCTCCTCGACGGTATGGGTGGAGCGGCCGATCAGCACCCCCTCTCCGAAGCGCTCCCGCAGCGCCCCTACCGGCACGCCGTCGGCCGGCAGATGGACGCCGTCCGCCCCGGCGGCGAGCGCGACGTCCAGCCGGCCGTTGACCAGCAGGCGGGTGGTGGGCGGCAGGAGCGTGCGGGCGAGCCGGGCGAGATCGTAGAGGTCGCGATCGTCGAGATCCTTCTCGCGGATCTGGACGGCGCCGATCCCGGCCTTCCCGAGGGCGCTGAGCCAGTCGGCCATGGAGATCCTCAGGGAGGCCCGGTCGCTGATCGCGAGCAGGCTAGACGTCAGGGGCACGGACCCGGCGCCGGAAGAGGAGGTCGTCGAGATCATGGGCTCCCCAGACCAGGTGGATGAGCCCGAAGCCCGTCACCGCGGCCCGCGCCACGGCATAGAGACCGAAGGTGCGCAGGATCTCCCAGGGGAGCGCCATCATGATCTTGTCCCAGACCGGGCTCCACGGCGCCAGCACCAGGCCGGTGCCGACCTCGATGCAATAGAGGATGAACAGGATGCGGAACAGGGAGGAGGAGCGCATGGAGGGGGTGATTGTAGCCGAAACCTCACCCCTGTCCCCTCTCCCATCGCCCTCCCCCCGACCGGGAGAGGGGGACTTGGTTGGAGCGGTGGTGTTTCTAGCAGGCGTCATCGGTCCGATCCGACAGATCCGTCGGATCGGACGGATTTTAAGCCGGCTGCTGTTTTTGGTTTTTCCCCCTCTTCTCCCGGTCGGGGGAAGGGCGGTGGGAGAAGAGGGCCGGGGTGATGAGGGGCCGCCCCGAGGGGGCGGCGCTTTTTCACCGCGGCGGCTTTTTGTCCTCATCCGGTTTGCGCTCCGGATGCTTCCTCTCCTCCTCCCTCTTCTCCTTCTCCTCCTTCGTGTCCGGCTTGCGCTCGGGAGGACGCTTCTCCTGGACCTGCGGCTTGGGCTCCGGCTGGCGCCGCTCCTGGACCTCCGGCTTGCGCTCCGGGGGCTTGCTCTCCCGCGCCTCCGGCCGCTCTCGGCGGTCTGGCTGGGGCTGGACGGCCGGCTGGCGTTCCGGCTTCGGCGCGGGCGCGCCGCCCGTCTCCGGCGCCGGCTTCACGCTCCGCTCGCGCTCCACCGGGGGCTTGCGCTCCTCGGCGGGTTTGCGCTCCGGCGTAGGCTGGACGGCCGGCTGGCGCTCCGGCTTCGGGGCGCCGCCTTGGGCCTCCGGCGCTGGCCTCACGCTGCGCTCGCGTTCCGCCGGGGGTCTGCGCTCCTCAGCAGGCTTACGCTCCGGCGTCGGCTGGATGGCGGGCTGGCGCTCCGGCTTCGGGGAGCCGCCCTGGACCTCCGGAGCGGGGCGGCGTCCGGGCCGCTCGCGCTCGGTCGGCTGGCCGCCCTGCACGGAAGGCTGCTCGACGGCAGGCTTGCCGGGACGCGGCCTGGGCGCGCCGCCGTCCGCCTGGGGCGCCGGCCGGTGGCCGGGACGTACCTGCTGCGGCTCGCCCGCGGCGGGCTTGCCCGCAGCCGAGCTGCGCTCGCCCGGGGCCGCTCCGAAGATGGAATTGCGCTCTCCCCGGGGCCGGCGGTCCGGTTTCCCGAGGGTGCCCGGGCGGAGCGGCGTGCCGTCCAGGGCCTGCGGCTTCTCGGCCACCACCGAGCGGATCACCGCGGGCGGCAGCTTCGGCTTCGGCGTGCGCGCCACGAACGACGTCACGTCCTGCATCTCGCCCTGGGCGTGGCCGCGCAGCACGCGGAGCGGCTCCGAGGGGTCGCGGAAGACGCTCGGCCTGAGCGGCTTGGTGTCGGTGGTGATGATCCCCCGCTCGATGGCCT
>QHVW01000590.1 GCA_003223675.1 Acidobacteriota bacterium | reverse complement strand
GGCGGTGCTGTTAACATCTGGGCTCCTCATGCGTTCTGCAGACCAGGAGGATTCAACATGTCGAACGGCGCTCAGTGGGTCGTCTTGTCTGCGGTCGGGTTGACGGCGGGAGTCGCGGCTGCGCTCGTTCTGGGTGGGCCTCTCGAAGCCATCGTGGGGATGATGCTCGTCACGCCCATGCTCACGGCGTTGGTCGGCGCTGTGCTTGGGACCGCTCAGTGGCTTCCGCTCCGGGCGCGAGCCCCGATTCGTGCGTCCTCGTGGATCCTGGCCACCACCGTCGGGCTCTGCATCGGGCTGGCAACGGGCGTGGTCCTGCTCGAGCAGGTGGGGCGGTTGCTCACCGGCACGCGAATCCACCTCCTTCAGCTCGATCCGGCCGGCCAGGTCCTCAGCTTGGCGGTCCTGGGCCTGGTGAGCGGCTCCCTTCTCGGATTGAGTCAGGCGTCGCACTCTCGCTCGGCTTCTCGACAGCCGCCGCCCTCGTCGACTCTCTCGATTCGCGCGGCATCGCTTCCGCTTCCGGGGTGATCGCCTTTCTCGTCACCTCCGGGTTGCTCTACGGCGCCGTCACCGCAGTCCGCTTGCGGCGCGCCGTCTGACGCGCGAAAGGTTGCTCTCGAGGTTGGCGACAAACCGGTGGCCGTTCGAGCACCGAGTACCCGGCTGCGGGACGCTTCGGATCTCTTCCAGCACCTTCTTCTCTGAGGAACAGTGCCCCGGAGGCTTTGGGGCACGAGGGGCCTGGCGCCCGCCTTGCAAATCCCGGAGGCAGTATGGACGACGGGACGGTCCCTCCGGGCGGCGGACGGCTCGATCCATTCGATCCGGCTCACTGCATCGTGTACCAGGGCTACACGGTGCTCGTGGCGCGGCCGGATGGCGCGGTGCTGGGGGAGGGACGAGAGGGCCTCTACGACTTCGATACGCGGATCCTCTCCCGCCACCGCCTCCTGCTGGGCGATCGCGAACCGGTATTGCTCTCTTCCGGTGCCCTCTCCGCCGACCGCTGGAGCGCCTGCTTACAGCTTCCCCTCCCTGGAGGCACGCCGGCAGGGCCGCGGCTTCCCCAGGATGCCCTGGAGATCTCCGTGACCCGCAGGGTCGGCCGCGGCATGGCGGAGCATCTGGTGGTGCGCAATCACAGCATGCAGCCGATCGAGACGGATCTGGTCCTCGCTCTCGCGGCGGACTTCGCCGACGTCCAGGAGATCGGCGGCGAGCGGCGCCAGCAGGGCGAGGTGAAAACAGATTGGGATCCAGCCGCCCGCGCGGTGACTTTTGAGTATCGGGTCACCCATGGAGAGCGCGAGCTGCGGCGCGGGCTGCGCGCCCGCGTCGTCGAGGGCGGCTCGGCGGTGGTCTGGGAGGAGGCACGGCTGCGCTTTCCTTTGGCACTGCCGGCCCGCGGTCGCTGGAGCGTAGCGATCCATTACGAATCGCTGGTCGACGGCGAATGGCGCCGGCCGGACGACGATTCCCGCGGCCGGCTTCACGAGCGCTGGCGCCGGGAACGGGCTTGCCTGGAGACCTCGCATCCCGTTGTGGGTCCGGCCTTCGAGCATGCCGCCGAGGACCTGTTCGCGCTGCGCGCCTGGGAGCTCGACCGTGAGCCGGACGCCTGGGTCCCCAACGCGGGGGTGCCTACCTATACCGGCCTGTTCGGTCGGGACGTCCTCACCGCCGGCTGGCAGGGCGCGCTGATCGGTCCGGAGATGCTGCGGGGCGCTCTGGCGATCCTCGCCGCCACCCAGGCCGAGGAGGACTCGGCGTGGCGGGACGAGGAGCCGGGCAAGATGATCCACGAGATGCGTCGCGGTCCGCTGGCCGAGCTCGAGCTGATTCCCCAGCGCGCCTACTACGGCACCGTGACCACCCCGGCCATGTTCGTGGTAGCCCTCTCGGAGCTCTGGCACTGGACCGGCGATACCGGCGCTCTTCGCCGGTACCGGGACGCCGCCCTGGGAGCCCTCGCGTGGGCCGACCGCGATGGCGACCGCGACGGCGACGGCTTCCTCGAGTCGGTGCGGCGCTCGCCCGCGGGGCTCAAGAACCAGGGCTGGAAGGACTCCGACGAGGCGATCCGCTACCCGGACGGCCGCCTGGTGGAGAATCCCCTCTCCACGGTCGAGGAGCAGGCGTTTCATTGGCTCGCGCTGCAGCGGATGGCCGAGATCCTCGTGGCGCTGGGAGAGGACGGCCGCGCACAGGAATTCCTCGCTCGCACCCAGGAGCTTGCCCGGCGATGGCACGCGGCTTTCTGGATGGAAGAGGAGGGCTTCTATGCCATGGCCCTCGACCGCGACAAACAGCCGGTCCGCTCCATCGGCTCGAATCCCGGGCATGCGCTGGCCGTCGGCCTCGTACCGGCCGGATGCGCGCGCGCCGTGGCCGACCGTCTCCTGGCGCCGGACCTCTTTTCGGGCTGGGGCGTGCGCACGCTTTCGAGCCGACATCCCTCCTACAATCCGCTGGCCTATCACCTGGGCACCGTCTGGCCGGTGGAGAACGCGACCTTCGCGCTCGGCTTCAAGCGTTACGGGCTGGAGGACCACCTCGACCGTCTGGCCGCCGGGCTGTTCGACGCCGCCTCGTGCTTCCGCGGCTGCCGGTTGCCGGAGGCCCTCGGCGGTCAGGGTCGCGAAGAGTCGCCCCTACCGACCCTCTACCCCCGGTCCAACTGTCCACAGGCCTGGAGCGCGAGCGCTGTGGCGCAGCTCGTCCAGACCCTGCTGGGCCTCTATCCCTTCGCTCCCGCGAAGATGTTGGCCCTGGTCCGGCCTCGCCTGCCGGCTTGGCTCGGCGCCGTCACCGTGCGGCATTTACGGGTGGGGGACGCCCAGGTATCCATTCGCTTTGAGCGCGCCGGCGACGGTACCACCGGATACGAGGTGATCGAGCGGCAGGGCGAGCTGCGGGTCGTCGCCGTCCCGCCACCCGACGACGTGGAAGTCGGCGGCGAGAGTTGGAAGGAACGGCTGGCGCGCTGGGGTCTCGAGCACGCGCCGGGCAGGATCGCCAGGTGCGCACCCCGCCCGCAACGTGGGCCGGCACCTCGACCTCGGCCAGGCGCGCGAGAGCCAGGGCTCCGAGCGACAGACCAAAGTCGCGCAGGGCGACGTCGAAGTAGCCCGGGATCAGCAGCAGGTTGATGATGATAGCCCACAGCCAGGCCATGACGAGATATCCGCCAAAGCGCGGCTTGAACCACACCAGGAGACCCGCCACGATCTCGATCACACCCACCGCCATCATGAACGTCGTGGCACTGATGCCGAGCGTCTGGGTGACGAAGGGTGCCAGGTACTTTTCCCAGTTGGTCAGCAAGTTGAAGAACCTGTCCAATCCTGCAAGGATCGGTGCGATGGTGAAGCCGATATGGAGGATCTGGTATGCCTGATGCGAACGGTCGTGAACCGCAGTGTCGGTGGTCGCCATATCGCCTCGACCTCCTTTCTTTTCAACCACACCCCCGCCGACTCGCCGGAGGGGGTTAGAGCTCGCGCTCCAGTGAGCGGAGCCTCATCGTAATGTTATGCAAGAGGCGTGCAGGGAATGATTTTCGCATGGCGCGACTAGGCGCTGCACGCACTGGCAATCGAAAAAGTGCCTAGCCGTCTGGGAGAACGAATGATGATTGAGCCTACGTTTACAAAGCGAGAAGCCCAGACCTACGCCGGCCTCCGGAAGCGTGTCGCGCGCGCCGAGCTCGCGGAGGTCGTGCCGGCCGCTTTGGCCGAGGTGTCGGAATTCCTCTCCGGCCATTCCATCCCGGCGGAGGGACCTCCCCTCGTCCGCTCAGACGCTCCCCGCCGGCACCTACGCAACCGTCATTCACGCGGGTGATTATGCGAAGCTCGTGGATACGACGGCGGCGCTTCTGGAGTGGGCGAAGCAGAGGTCTCTTCGTTGGGCGGTGCGCGACGACGACAAGGTAACCTATTGGGAGGGTCGCGTCGAGCACTACCTCGTCGGACCGCTTCTGGAGACGGAGCCCCGAAATTGGAGGACTGAGATCGCGATCCTCCGCGAGGAGTGAGCGGGGCCGGCCGCTCACGGCGCCACGACTTTATATTCGAAGCACCCTTCGATGCGGCCGATCCGCCAGCCGAGCTGCCAGAGCCAGCGGGAGCGCCCCTCGCGGGTGAGGAGCATCAGGGGGGTCTTGAGCAGGAGCTTCCCCCAGCGCAGGAGCCCGGGCAGCCAGCCGAGGCGGGGCATCCCGCGGTCCTTGTAGCGGCTGTAGATCAGCACGTTGTGCTTGCCGTAGCTCACCCCCTGCCGGAAGATGGTGCCCGCGTCGTGCCGGTGGCGGATGTAGACCACGGCGTCCGGCACGAAGTGGAATTCGTGGCCGGCGAGCTGGATGCGCCAGCAGTAGTCGGTGTCCTCCAGGGCTGGGAGGGTCTCGTCGAATCCGCCGACCTCCTCATGGATCGCGCGCCGCACGGCCAGGCCGCCGCCGCCCGCGTGGGGGAGGAAGGGAGGATAGTCGTAGGCGGTGAGGCCGTCCTTCTGCGGATTGAGGTGCGTACGCCGCACCCAGGCCGGGTTGAGCTTCTCGTTGTCGTAGCGGCAGGCCACGAATTCGTGGATTGCGAGAGCCTGTCCCAGGGCCTCCATCCAGCCGGGGGCGACCTCGTCGTCGGCGTCGCAGAAGAGGAGGGCGTCGCCGGTGGTCGCCGCGGCGCCGAGGTTGCGGGCGTGCGCCTGCCCGCGGCGGTCCGAGGCGTCCACCAACTCGAGGCCCGGCAGGCGGCCGCGGTAGCTCTCGACGATCTCCCGCGAGCCGTCCGTCGAGCCGTTGTCGGCCACGATCACCTCCCATCCCCCCGGCCAGCTCTGGCGGGTGAGCGCCGCGAGCTGCGCGCCGAGCGTTGAAGCGGCGTTCAGGCAGGGGATGACGACGCTGAGCTTGCGGGGGGGAGCGCCCATTGGAGCGAGATCATAAGGCAGGGTGCCCGCTGGGGCCTCCTGCCCTCCGAAGCCTCACCCTCGGTCCCTCTCCACTGCGTGGAGAGGGAGGGCCCTGAGAGCGAAATCTTACCGACTCGGCAAGATCGGCTCCGTTACGTTCCCCCTCTCCACGAAGTGGAGAGGGGGCCAGGGGGTGAGGCCTCCATGGGCAGACGCCCCGAACGCGATATACGATCCCGCCGTGCCCCGCCGCCCCCACCCCGAAACCCTCCTCTTCTGGGCCCTCCTCGTTCTCCACCTCCTGCCGATCTGGATCTTTCCTTTCATCCCCACGCAGGACGGACCGGGGCATCAGGCGGTGACGGCCATCCTGCGGCAGTATGGTCTCCCCGAGGCCGGGCTGCTGCGCCAGTACTACCTGCTCAACCGGGAGGCGCTGCCCAACTGGCTCATCTTCTTCCTGATGGGGCGGGCCCTGGGATTCCTGGCGGTGCCGCTGGCGGAGAAGGTCGTGCTCACCGCCTACGTCGTCCTGCTGCCGCTCGCGGCCCGTCATGCCCTGCGGGCGATCGACCCCCGCGCCGGCTTCCTCGCCGTCATGGTGTTCCCCTTCGTCTACAACTACCTGTTCAACATGGGGTTCTTCAATTTCTGCTGGAGCCTCGCGGCCTTCCTCTTCGCCGTCGGCTACTGGCTGCGGCACGCGGAGAGGATGGGCCCCGGACGGACCGCCGTGCTCGCCCTGTTGATGCTCTGGGTCTACTTCTGCCATCCCGTGACGCTGGCGGTGACCGTCGCCGTGCTGCTGACCCTCGCCGGCTGGCGGATGCTCCTGGATCTTCGCGCCGCGCCCGGCCGTCCCTCCCCGCGGGAGCTCTGGGGGCATTTCCGGCATCGGCTGCTCGCTCCGGCTCTCGCCTGCGTGCCGCCGCTGGTCCTCATCGCCGCCTTCTTGGGCCGGCGGACGGGAGCCCGGATCACCATGATGCCGATGTGGGTGAAGCTCAAGCAGTTGGCCGGCCTCTATTCGCTGTCCTCGCTGACCCGGGGGACCATCCCGCTGGCGATCCTCCTGGCCTTCCTCTTCTATGGGCTGGCGGCGCTCTGCCGGCGGGAGCGCCGGGGGCTCCCGCCCCAGACGGCGGACGGTTTCCTGATCGCCACGGCGGTGCTCACCGTGGTGTATTTCGCCGCGCCGAGCGAGCTCGCCGGCGGCGGCTTCATCAACCAGCGTCTCGTGCTGTTCCCCTTCCTGACCCTTCTCCTCTGGCTCGGCACCTTCGAGCATCCGGCGCGCCGGCGGCTCCGCGTCCAGATCGCCGCGGCGGGGCTCGCCCTGGCCTTCCTCGGATTGGTCGTCTGGAAATACGCGCAGCTCGACCGCCTCCTCGCCGAGATCGTGGCCACCGCCGACGCGGTCGCGCCGGACCACACGCTCGTCTTTCTCTCCTACGCCCACCGCGGGGACGGCAGCGGCGGCGATCTCGTGTATCGCACCGAGCCCTTCCTCCACGTCGGCGGCTACATCGCGGTGCGCAAGCGGCTGGTGGACCTCTCTCTCTATGAGGCCAACGAGGACTACTTCCCCCTGCTGTTCCGGCCCTCCCTGAACCCCTACTTGTATATGTCCAATGGGCCGCTGGGGATCGAAAAAGTGCCTCCGGAGGTCGATCTCCTGGGCTATCCGCGGCGGACGGGCGGCAGGATCGACTACGTCCTGCTCTGGGGGCTGCGCGACGACCAGCGCGGCGACCCGGAGGTCCGCGGGGTCCTGGACCAGCTCGCGGCGGGGTACAGCCTCGTCGAGAGATCGCCGAGCGGGCGGGTGTTGTTGTATCGGGCGCGGTCTTGAGGGGCAGGTCTGCTTGGTCAAAATACGCCTTATCGGGCTGATCCGTCGGATCATCCGACCGATCCGTCGGATCCGTCCGATCGGTCGGATGATGATGAAGAAAAAAACCTCTCCCTCAGAGAGAGGGGTTGGGGAGTGAGGCCCTTCACCGCGCCGGGTGGAGCGGCGCCGACCGCTCCTGCTCCAGGAACGGCAGGGCGCGTCCGATCTCGCGCTCGAGCTCGGGGAGAAGGCCGGCGGCGGCGGCGAGCCCGGCATCCCGCCCCCTCTGCTCGATCTTTGCGCTGAGCTCGGCGACGCGCACCACGCCGATCTGCGCGCTGATCCCCTTGAGGCTGTGGGCCACGAAGACCAGGTCCGTCGCGTCGGCCCGCGCCACCGCCTCCCGCATCCGCTCGACGCGGCGCGGCGTCTCGATCAGATAGGTCTCGATGAGGCTCTGGACGAGGGGCTTGCCGGCCGACTCACCCAGCCGGCGCAGGCT
>QHVW01000589.1 GCA_003223675.1 Acidobacteriota bacterium | reverse complement strand
CGCGGGATGGCCGGGGCCTGCTTGCCGGGGGGCGGCGGCGGAGGCGGCGCGGGCTTGCCCTGCGGGGCGGAGGCCGCCGGTGCTCCACCCACGTAGCCCAGCGCTTTCAGCGCCCGGGAGTCGGCACCGCGTTCAGGCGCCTTGGACGGCGCCGTATCTATGAAGGCCGCCGCGTGGGTTCTCGGCTCGGGCACCTGCAGCTCCTTTTGGCAGCCACCCGCCGCCAGAGCAAGGCCCGCCAGAGACAGGATCAGGAATCGCCGCATCGCCGTCTCCCGAAGAAAGTAGGGCCAGTATGGCACGGATGGATGTAGGATGATCATGTCCTCGAACCCTTAGACGGAGGTAGCTCAGACATGGTTCCATCGACGAGGTTGGCCGTAGCTCTCGCGGTGGCGGAGATGATGCTCGTCTCTCTCTCGGCTGGCGCGCAGGACAACGGGCTGCCGCCGGAGACCCTGGCGCAGTCGGTGCCGATCTTCGCCTTCCAGAGCCAGGGGAACCGGCCGGCGCTGGTCTTCACGCGCAGCGGCAACGCCCAGGAGCAGGACCCACGGGTCTTCGTCTCCGCGCGGGACGGCGTCTGGCGGCTGATCCAGCTTCCGGACGAGCTCCACAACACGGTCTGGATCTGGGTGGGCCGGGCGATCTCGCGCGATGAGGTCTGGGGGGTCACCTTGGGGGGCACCGGCGTGCTCCAATTCGTCTCCAGCGGCAACGGCGGCCGGAGCTGGAAGCTCCGCGGCTCCCTCCAGAAGGTCTCGAAGGCGGCCGTGCTCGATTCCTTCTCGATGAACGACGAGGGGCACGGCTCGCTGATCCTCCGCCTCGACGAGGACTCCAGCCCCAACGCTCCCCGGCTCGGCTACTACCTCTACATCACCAAGAACGGCGGCAAGACCTGGTCCGACGCCATGTACTCGCAGGGCAAGCCCACCCCGCCGCCCGCCCTCCTGGCGCCGCCCGACCGCACCTTCGACAACCAGCAGCCGTTCGAGACCGCCTCCTGGCAGCGGCTCCTCACCGACCTCCAGCCGGTGGGGTAAGGGCCCTCCCTCCCCGAGCCCTCATCACCCCGGCCCTCTTCTCCCGTCGCCCTCCCCCCGACCGGGAGAAGAGGGAGAAAGACCCCTTAGGATCTGTCTTTGTGGAAAGGTTTTCTGGCACCCATCTTGCTCATTTTTTAGCCGGTAGCGGCGGACGCGCCGCCGCGCCCCAAGACAACAGCGTGTCGCCCGTCAACGATGTCCGTTGGCGAGTAAGAGTTACAACACAACCAGGAGGTGCCCAATGGCCGACCGCGACTACAACCGCAACGACGAAGACCGCTACCGTGACCGCGACCGGGGAGGGGATCAGGATCGCGGCTATGGCAGCCAGGGTGGATATGGAGCGCAGGACCGCGGCCGGGATTGGGAGAGCCGGGGTGGCCGTGGCTCTGAGGAAGGCCGGAGCCTGGGGAGCGACAGGAGCTCCGAGCAGGGCCAGGGCCGTTGGGGCGGCTCCCGCGGCTATGAGACCAGCGATCGCGGAGACGGCGAAGGGCGTGGGAGCGAGGGGCGCTGGAGCGGTGGCATGGGCAGCCAGGGCTACGGTGGCGGCGGCAACATGGGGACCCGCGACTACGGCACGGGCGAGCGCGGCTCGAGTTGGGAGCGGCCGACCGGCAACCAGAACGACTACTCCACCGGACGCGGCCAGGATTGGGGCCGCGGCGGCGGATCCCAGGGCAGCGGTTACCAGGGCAGCGGTTACCAGAGCGGCGGTTATCAGGGGGGTGGATACCAAGGCGGCGACTACTCCCGCGGCGGCAGCGGCTTCGGCGGCGGCGACTACGGCCGTACCGGCGGCAGCTACAGCGGCCAGTCCGGCATGGGCTACTCCGGCGGCGGATCCGGCCGCGAGGGCCAGGGCTACGGCAACGCCGGCGTCTCCGGGAGCAACTACGGCGGCGGCTACTCGACCGGCGGCTACTCCGGCGGCAGCAACTATGCCGGCTCCACCGGCGGCTACGGCGCGACCGGCAACTACGGCTCCAACCTGAGCCAGGGTCCGTACAGCGGCCGCGGACCGCAGGGCTATCAGCGCTCCAGCGACCGCATCCGCGAGGACGTCTGCGACCTGCTGACCCGTCACGGCGATATCGATGCCACCAACGTCCA
>QHVW01000221.1 GCA_003223675.1 Acidobacteriota bacterium | reverse complement strand
CGTTCGAGAAGCTGATCGAGGAGCTGCAGCCGGAGCGCGACCCGGCGCGGACGCCGTTCTTCCAGGTCCTGCTCGCCCTCCAGAACGCGCCGCTGCCGGCCGCGGAGCTGCCGGGGCTCACCCTCGTCGGCACGGAGCCGCCGAGCCGCGAGGCCAAATTCGATCTCACGCTCTTCCTGATGCCGGCCGGCGGGGTGCTGGAGGCGTCGATCCAGTACGCCACCGACCTCTTCGACCCGGCGACGATGGTCCGTTTCGCCGGCCAGTGGCGGGAGCTGCTCGCCGCGGCTGTGGCGACACCCGAGGCGCCGCTGGCCTCGCTCCCCCTCCTCGCGGCGGCCCAGCGGCACCAGGTCCTCCAGGAGTGGAACGATTTCGACCGGGATTGGCAAGAGGGCGATCCGGCCCTGCACCAGCTCTTCGAGCGCCAGGCCGACCTGCGGCCGGAGGCCCTGGCGGCGATCGACAGGGAGGGGAGCGTCACCTTCGGCGAGCTGGAGGCGCGGGCGAACCGCCTGGCCCACCATCTGCGGGCCTTAAGCGTGCGCCGGGGCGATCCGGTGGGGCTGTGGATGGAGCGCTCGCTCGACCTCCCCGCCGCCGTGCTGGGCATCCTCAAGGCGGGAGCGCTCTACGTGCCGCTCGACGCCGCCTGGCCGGCCGAGCGGGTGGAGACCATCCTCGCCGGCACGGCGGCCCCCGCGCTGATCGCCGGCCCGTCGCTGCTGCCGGCCGTGGAGGCCTTCCGCGAGCGCCTGCCCGGGCTGCGCCACGTGGTGGCGGCCGGCGACGCGGCGGGGGCGCCTGCGGAGCGGCCGGCGCCGGTGACGGACGCGGACGACACCGCCTACCTGATCCACACCTCCGGCTCGACCGGCGAGCCCAAGGGGATCGTCGTCCGCCATCGCTCGGCGGTCAACACCCTGCGCTGGAACAACGAGACCATGGAGATCGGCCCGGGGGACCGCCACCTGTTCGTCAATTCGATCTGCTTCGACCTCTCGATCCAGGACCTGCTGGGGATGCTCGGCGCCGGCGCCACGCTGCGGGTGGCGGACGAGACGGAGGTGCGCGACCCCGAGCGGCTGGGCGCCATCCTGCGCGACGAGGGGATCACCACCTGGAATTCGGCCCCCGCGGCGCTCTTGCAACTCGTCCCCTTCTTCCCGCCACCGGGGGAGGGGAGGTCACTGCGGCGCGTGCTGCTGGCCGGCGACTGGATCCCGCTGTCGCTCCCGGACCGCATCCGCGAGGCGTTCCCCCACGCCGTCATCGGCAACTTCGGCGGCGCCACCGAGACCAGCGTCTGGTCGAGCTGGCAGCCGGTGGGCGAGGTCGATCCCCGCTGGGCGTCGATCCCCTATGGACGGCCGCTCGCCAACACCCGCTTCTACGTGCTGGACGGGAACCTGGAGCCCTGCCCGCCCGGCGTGCCCGGCGACAACTACATCGGCGGCGGCTGCCCGGCCCTGGGCTACGCCGGCCAGCCGGCGCTCACCGCCGAGCGCTTCCTGCCCGACCCCTTCTCGCCGGTGCCCGGCGGGCGCATGTACGCCACCGGCGACCGCGTGCGCTTCTACCCGGACGGCGTGATGGAGCTCCTGGGCCGCATCGATTTTCAGGTCAAGATCCGGGGTTATCGCATCGAGCTGGGGGAGATCGAGGCCGCTCTCCTGCGTCATCCGGGAGTACGCGACGCGGTGGCCCTGGCGCGCGAGGACGCCGGCGGGCAGAAGCGGCTGGTGGCGTACGTGGTACCCTCCGTCTCCCCTGTGCCCGCCGCGGCCGAGTTGCGCGAGGCCTTGCAGCGCACCCTCCCGGAATACATGGTCCCCTGGTCGTTCGTGATGCTCGACCGCCTGCCGGTGACCGCCAACGGCAAGCTCGACCGCCAGGCTCTCCCGGCGCCCGGCGAGGCGGCGGCCGGCGCGGCCTACGTGGCGCCGCGCAACGAGCTCGAGCGGACCATCGCCGCGGTCTGGCGCGAGGTGCTGGGGGTGGAGCGGGTGGGGGTGCACGACAACTTCTTCGAATCCGGCGGCAGCTCGCTGCTGATCGTCAAGCTCCACGGCCGCCTCAAGGAGGCGCTGGGGACCGACATCCCCATCCTGGAGCTGTTCCGCCATACCACGATCGACGCCCTGGCCCGGGAGCTCGCCGCGGCGCCGCCGGCCGAGACGGTGGCGCCGGCGGAGGCGCCGCAGGCGGAGCAGGCCCGCGAGCGGGCGCGCTCCCGCCAGGACTCGCTGCGCCAGCTCCGGGAAACCCGCGCGAAGGGCGCGAAAGGAAGATCCCCTCGATGAGTGAGATGACAGAGACCTATCCGGCCCAGGGCATCGCCGTCGTCGGCATGTCCGGCCGTTTCCCCGGCGCCGGCTCGACCCTTGAGCTGTGGCGCAACCTCCGCGACGGCGTGGAGTCGATCACCTCCTTCAGCGCGGAGGAGCTGATCGCGAGCGGCGCCGATCCGGCCCTCGTGCGCGACCCCGCCTACGTGCGGGCCAAGGGGGTGGCCGAGGGGGTCGAGATGTTCGAGCCCGCCTTCTTCGGCTTCACGCCGCGCGAGGCCGAGCTGATGGACCCGCAGCACCGCGTGCTGCTGGAATGCGCCTGGGAGGCCCTGGAGGACGCCGGCGTCGATCCCGGGCGCTTCCCCGGCCGCGCGGCGGTCTACGTGGGCTCCGGCACCAGCTCCTACCTGCTCTCCAACCTGCTGCCCAACCCGGAGGAGATGCGCCGCGCCGGCACCCTCCAGGTGCTGATCCTCAACGACCGCGACTTCGCCGCCACCCGGCTCTCCTACAAGCTGAACCTGCGGGGGCCCAGCGCCGTGGTGCAGACCGCCTGCTCGACCGGGCTGATGGCCGTCCACATGGCCTGCCAGAGCCTGCTGGCGGGGGAGACCGACCTGGCGGTCGCCGGGGCCGTGTCGATCACCGCGCCGATCAAGGACGGGTACCTCTACCAGGAGGGGAGCATCGCCTCGCCGGACGGCCACTGCCGCTCCTTCGACGCCGGGGCCGGCGGCTCGGTGGCGGGCACGGGCGCCGGCGTGGTGGTGCTCAAGCGGCTGGCCGACGCCCTGGAGGCGGGGGACCCCGTCCACGCGGTCATCCTCGGCTCGGCGGCCAACAACGACGGCTCGGCCAAGGTGGGGTTCACCGCTCCCAGCATCGAGGGGCAGGCGGAGGCGATCGCCGAGGGGCTGTTGATGGCGGACGTCGAGCCCGACTCGATCGCCTACGTGGAGGGGCACGGCAGCGCCACCGCTCTGGGCGATCCGATCGAGGTCGCGGCCCTGCGCCAGGCCTTCGCGCGGGCCGGGCACACCGGCGGCCGGGTCGCCCTGGGCTCGATCAAGAGCAACGTCGGCCACATGAACGCCGCGGCCGGCATCGCCGGGCTGATCCGCGCCGTGCTGGCCCTGGAGAACGCCACCATCCCGCCCACGGCCGGCTTCGAGCGGCCCAACCCGCAGGTGGATTTCGCGCCGTTCTACGTGCCCGCCGAGGCCACCCCCTGGCCGGAGGACCTCCACCCCCGCCGCGCGGCGGTGAGCTCGTTCGGGCTCGGCGGCACCAACGTCCACGCCGTGCTGGAGGCGGCGCCGGAGAGCGAGCCCTCGGGGCCGTCCCGCCCCTGGCAGCTCCTGACGGTGTCGGCGCGCACCCCCACGGCGCTGGAGGCCCAGGCCGGGCGTCTGGCGGAACGGCTGGAGGGAGGTGCTCTCGATCTTGCCGACGTCGCGTTCACCCTCCAGGCCGGCCGCAAGGCCTTCGCCCATCGCCGGGCCGTGGTCTGCAAGGACGTGGCGGACGCCGTCTCCGCGTTGCGCGAAGGGCGCGGCGCCACCGGCGTCTTCGAGGGGGGGCAGCGGCCGGTGGTCTTCCTCTTCCCCGGCCTGGGCGACCACTACGTGGACATGGGGCGGGAGCTCTACGACTCCGAGCCTCTGTTCGCCGCCGAGGTGGACCGCTGCGCGGAGATCCTGGAGCTCGACATCCGCGAGATCCTGTTCTCGGCCGGGCCGCGCGCGGCGGGGTCTGGGGAGCGCAAGACCGATCTGCGGGCGATGCTGAGGCGCGGAGAGCGGGATGAGGCATCCCTCCGGCTCGACCGCACGGAGCACGCGCAGCCCATCCTCTTCGCGATCGAATACGCCCTGGCGCGGCTGCTGATGGCCTGGGGCGTCCAGCCGCAGGCGATGATCGGCTACAGCCTGGGCGAGTACGTGGCGGCCTGCCTCTCCGGCGTCCTCTCCCTGGAGGACGCCCTGGCCCTGGTGGCGCGGCGGGCGAAGCTCATCCAGGACCTCCCCGGCGGCGCCATGCTGGCCGTGCCGCTGCCGGAAGCCGAGGTGCGGCCTCTCCTGGGCGAGGGATTGGCGGTCGCCGCCACCAACGGGCCCCATTTCACCGTGGTGGGCGGGCCGGAGGAGGCGGTCGCGGATCTGGAAAAGCGGCTGGGGGAGCGGGGCGCGACCTGCCTGCGCCTCACCACCACTCACGCCTTCCACACCCCCATGATGCGGCCGGCCGTGGACGAGCTGGCGCGGCTCGCCGGCACGCTCCAGATGGGGACGCCGAGGATTCCCTACATCTCGAACGTCACCGGCACCTGGATCACCGCCGCCGACCTCCAGGACCCCGGCTACTGGGCCCGCCACATGGCACACCCGGTGCGCTTTGCGGAAGGGCTGGCCGAGCTGCTGCGCGATGCCGACCGCGTGATGGTCGAGGTGGGGCCGGGCGGCACCCTCTCCGCCCTGGTGCGCCAGCATCCGGACGCGGGCGCGGGGCGGGCCGCCGTCACCACCCTGCGGCGGGCCGGCGAGGAGGGGGCCGACCTCGCCCTGCTGCTCGACGCCCTGGGCCGCCTCTGGGTGGCGGGGGTCCCCTTCGCGCCGGAGGGGCTCTACGCCGGCGAGCGGCGTCACCGCGTGCGGCTCCCCACCTACCC
Organism: Acidobacteriota bacterium; assembly: GCA_003223675.1. Classification (GTDB taxonomy): domain Bacteria; phylum Acidobacteriota; class Thermoanaerobaculia; order Multivoradales; family UBA5704; genus DATARR01. The sequence goes on along the minus strand of QHVW01000221.1, from coordinate 5,185 downwards.
CTTCGAGCGCCAGCGCTGCTGGATCGATCCGCCGAAAGGGGGAGCGGCAGTCCAGCCGCAGGCCTCCACCGCCGCGGCGCACGAGGATCTGGCGGACTGGTTCTGGGTCCCCACCTGGAAACAGGCCCCGCTGGCGGCGGCCCCCGCCGTCGCGGACGGCCCCTGGCTGCTCTTCCTCGACCGCGGGGGCCTCGGGGAGCGGATCGCCGCCCGGCTGCGGCAGGACGGGCGGCGGGTGACCACGGTCGCCATGGGCTCCGCGTTCCAGGCCGAGGGCGACGCGGTGACGATCGATGCCGCCCGGCGGCAGGACTACGACGCCCTCCTCCATCACCTGGCCGGCGAGCTCCCCGCGACCGTCCTTCATCTGTGGGGGATCACTGGTGCTGAGCTTTCCTTCGGCGACGCGCAGACGGCCGGGCTGCTCAGCCTCACCTTCCTGGAGCAGGCCCTCACCGCCCTGGGCGGCGGCGGCGCGCCGGTGCACCTCGCCATGGTCGCCGACGGCCTGCACGACGTGGCGGACGGCGATCCGGTCCATCCGGGCAAGGCCACCGTCCTGGGCGCCGTGCGGGTGATCCACCAGGAGTCGGCGCGGCTGACCTGCGCCACCATCGACGTCCGGCCCGGAGAGGACCGGCTGGTGGACCAGCTCCTCGCCGAGGCCTCGCTGCCCGCCGGCTCCCGGGAGGACGCGGTCGCCTTCCGCGGCCGGCGGCGCTGGGCGCGCTCCTTCGAGCGGGCGCGCCTGGGGGAGGAGGGCGCCTCCCTCCTGAAGCCCGGCGCGGCCTACCTGATCACCGACGGCGTCCACGGCGGCGGCGCCGTCCTGGCCGAGCTGCTGGTGCGCTCCCTCGGCGCCCGCGTGGCGCTGGTGGTGCCGCCGGAATTCCCCGCCCCGGAGCGCTGGGACGGCTGGGAGGGGCTGCCGGCCGTGCCGCCGGGCCAGGACGTGATCGGCGCCGCCGTCAAGCGCCTGTCCGGCCTCGGCGCGGAGGAGCGGGAGCGCCTCCGGCTGGTGCGCGCGCAGCCGGGCGATCTCGCGGAGATCCGCGCGCTGGGGCCCCTCCAGGGGGTGTTCCACACCGCGGGCGCCTTCACCGGCGGCCTGATCCAGCTCAAGACCGCGGAGGCCCTGCGCGCCGCCCTCGACCCCACCGCCCTGGGCGCCGAGGCCTGGCTGGCGGCCCTGGCGGCGGAGCCGCAGCCTCCCGCCTTCGTGCTGCTGATGTCCTCCACCCTGGCGTTCACCGGCGGTCTGGGGCAGCTCGACGTCGCCGCTGGGGGGGCCTATCTCGACGCCCTGGCCCGGCGGCGCGCCGCGCTTTCGGCGGACATTGGCCCGTTCACCGTGGCCGCCCACTGGGACCCCTACCAGTGGGACGGCTGGCTGATCGCGGCCGCGGCGGGCGGCCTCGCCGGCATGCAGCCGGAGGAGCTCCAGAAGAGCCTGACGGCCTTCGGAGTCCCGGCCGCGCGCAGCGGCGAGGCCCTGCGCCGGCTGCTCGCCGCCACCCTGCCGCAGGTGGTGGTGGCGGCGCGCGGCCTGCCCACCCTGATCGCCGAGGCGGACGCCGTCAACGCCGAGACCCTGCTCGCCCAGATGGCGCCCCTGCACCGCGGGGAGAAGGCCCAGCGCCCGGGGCTTTCGACCGCCTATGCCGAGCCCCGCGACGAGCGCGAGGCCAGGCTCGCCGCCCTCTGGGAGGAGCTGTTCGGCATCGCGCCGGTGGGCGTCGAGGACAGCTTCCTCGAGCTGGGCGGCCACTCCCTGCTGGCCATCCAGATGGTCACCCAGATCCGCACCCTGTTCGACGCCGACCTGCCGGTGACGGCGCTGTTCGAGGCGCCCACGATCGCCGAGCTGGCGAAGCTGATCGGCCGGGCGAAGGGTGAGGAGAGCGAGGAGGACCTGAAAGCCCTGCTCGCCCTGGTCGAGGGGCTCTCCCCCGAGGAGGCGGAGAAAAAATTGTCCGAGATGGGGGCCGCGCTTTGAGCCGCTCTTTGGAAATTACCAATCGCCTGTCGACGCTCACCCCGGAGCAGCGGGCCCTGTTCGAGGCCCTGCGCCGGCAGCAGCAGGAGGCGGCCACCGCCCGCCAGCCGCCGCCGGTGCGCCGGGTCACCGGCCCCGGCGGCGCCGGCGACTGGCCGCTGTCGATCGACCAGGAGCGGCTCTGGCGCCTGCACCGGGAGAATCCCGCCCTGGTCTCCTGGAACGTCGACGCCGCCAGCCACATGCGGGGTGTCCTGCACGTGCCGGCCTTCGTGGCCGCCCTGCGTGAGGTGGTCCGCCGCCACGCCGCCTTCCGCGCCAGCTTCCCCCTGGTGGACGGCAAGCCGGTGCAGCGGGTGGCCGAGCGGGTGGAGCCCGGCTTCTCCCTCATCGACGTCACGGCCCTGCCGGCGGAGCGCCGCGAGGCCGAGGGGCGCCGCGCCCTGTTCGACCACACGCGGTCGCTCTTCGACCTCGAGCGCGGCCCGCTGGTGCGCGCCGCCCTCGTCCGCCTGGCGGAGCAGGAGCACCTGTCCCTTCTAACCATCCACCACACGGCCACCGACTGGATCACCTTCCAGGTCGCCATGCAGGAGCTGATGGCGCTCTACCACGCCGCGCTTGCCGGCGCCCCCAGCCCGCTGCCAGAGCCGGCGCTCCATTTTCCGGACTTCGTGCTCTGGGAGCGCGAGCAGTGGAGCGGCGAGGCCCTGAGTGAATACGCGGGCTTCTGGCGCCGCGAGCTGGCCGGCTTCCCGCTGGTGCTCGACCTGCCGGGCGACCGCCCCCGGCCGCCGGCACAGAGCCAGCGCGGCGGCATGATCCCGTTCCGCTCCGGCCCCGGGCCGGCCGCGCGGCTGCGCGCGCTCGCCCGCCGCGAGGGGGTGACGGTCTTCATGGCCCTGCTCGCCTCAATAGATGCCCTGCTCTTCAGGATCACGGGCCGGGAGAAGCTGGTGGTGGGCTCGAACAGCGCCAACCGGCCGCGCCCTGAGCTCGACACGGTGGTGGGCCTCTTCCTCACCCAGGTGCCGTTCGCCGTCGATCTCGCGGGCGATCCCACCTTTCGCGAGGTCCTGGCGCGGGTGAGGAAGGCCACCCTCGCCGCCTACACCCACCAGAACATGCCGTTCGACCGGCTGGTCGAGGCCCTGGTGCCCGCGCCCGACCCTGGCCGCAACCCGGTGGTGCAGGTGCTGCTGCTGGTGCTCAACGGCCAGAGCCACGGCGGCGACGGCGATCTCGAATCCGAGGCGGTGCCGCTGTTCGACGGCAATTCCCGCTGGGATCTCATGTTCGGCCTCTACGACCTCGAGGATCTCGGGTTTTCGGGGCCGGTGGAATTCAACGCCGACATCCTCGACCGGGCGACCGTGGAGCGCTGGTTGAGGCTCTTCGAGCTCATCCTCGACCGGGTGACGGCCGACCCGCAAGTCCGGCTGTCCGAGCTGCCGTCGCCGGCGGAGGTGGGATGAGCGTCGCGGAGCGTCTCGCCGTCCTCACGCCCGAGCAGCGGGCCCTGTTCGAGGTCCTGCGCCAGAAGCAGCAGAAGGCGGCGCGCATCCTGAAGCCGCCGCCGATCCCGCGGGTGACTGGCCCCACGGGGGAGGGGGACTGGCCGCTGTCGCTCGACCAGGAGCGCTACTGGTTCATGGAGCAGCTCTACCCCGGCGGCGCGGGGCTCAACATCACGGCGGCCACCCGCATGCGGGGACCGCTCTCGCCGCCGCGGGTGGAGCGGGCACTGGCGGAGATCGTCAGACGCCACGCCGCCTGGCGCACGGTCTTCCCCAGCGTCGACGGCCGGCCGGTGCAGCGGGTGCTCTCCGCCCGCCCCGTGCCGGTGCCGGTGATCGACCTCGGCGCCCTGCCGGCGGACCGCCGCGAGGACGAGGTGCACCGCCTGGTGCGGGAGGGCACGGCGGCGCCGTTCGACCTCGAGCGCGGGCCGCTGCTGCGCGCCCGGCTGGTGCGCCTGGGGGAGGGGGAGCACCTCTGTCTGCTCGCCGTCCACCACCTGGTGACCGACTGGATCTCCTCCCATATCGTCTGGGCGGAGCTGGCGGCGATCTACGACGCCCTCGCCCGCGGGGAGCGGCTGGCGCTCCCCGAGCCGCCCGTCCAGTACCCGGACTTCGCCGTCTGGCAGCGCGGCTGGCTCCAGGGGGAGGTCCTCGACGAGCTCACCTCCTGGTGGCGCGAGCGGCTCGCCGGCTTCCCGGTCGATCTCGATCTTCCCACCGACCGGCCGCGCCCGGCGCAGCTCCGCATGCGCGGCGGCCGGCTCCCGTTCACCATCCCCTCCGAGCTGGCCGGCGGCCTGCGCGGCCTCGCCCGCCAGGAGGGGGCGACTCTGTTCATGCTGGTGCTGGCGCTCACCGCCACGGTGCTCCAACGCGACTCCGGCCAGGAGCGGCTGATCCTGGGGGCCAACAACGCCAACCGCAACCGGCCGGAGATCGAGCCGGTGATCGGCTGCTTCCTCACCCAGGTGCCGTTCCCCCTCGACCTCGGCGGCGACCCCACGTTCCGCGAGCTGCTGGCGCGCGTCCGCCAGTCGGCGCTCGGCTCCTACGCCCATCAGGACCTGCCGTTCGGCCAGCTCATCCAGGCCATCGACCTGCCGCGCGACCCCAGCCGGCAGGCGCTGATCCAGGCGCTCGTCCAGGTCCTTGACGCCCAGCACGCCACGGCGGCCAGCGCCGAATTCGCCTCCGAGGCGGTCGACGCCTGGGACGGCCGGTCGCGCTACGACCTGATGCTGACGGTGTTCGATCACACCGACCACCTGCAAGGGGGGCTCGAATACGACGCCGACCTGTTCGACCCGGCGACCGCCGCCCGCCGCCGCGAGCGCTTCCTGCTCCTGGCCGCGGCGGCGGTGGCCGATCCGGACCGCCGGCTGTCGGAGCTGCCGGTGCTCACCGAGGCGGCCCTCCACCAGGCGGCGGCCGAGTGGAACGACACCACGCCGGCGGTTCCCGCCGGGCCATCCGCGGCCACCATCCCCGGCCTCTTCGCCGAGCAGGCCGCCCGCGCGCCGGAGGCGGTCGCTGTGGTCTGCGGCGATGAGACGCTGACCTACGCCGAGCTCGACCGCCGCGCCCGCGAGGTGGCCGGCCGGCTGCTCCGCGCCGGGGTGGCGCCGGAGTCGCGGATCGCCGTGCCGGCCGAGCGCTCCCTGGACCT
>QHVW01000588.1 GCA_003223675.1 Acidobacteriota bacterium | reverse complement strand
CGGGCCTTCGGAGGACACGACCTACAGCACGATCGCCGAGATCGGACCCGACGAGGCCGGCGCTCCGCCGATCGGCCGGCCTATCGACGGCACCCGGGCCTATGTGCTGGATGCCGTCCTGCGGCCGGTCCTGCCCGGCGTGCCGGGAGAGCTCTGCCTGGCCGGGGAGGGGCTCGCGCGCGGCTACCTCCACCGGCCGGAGCGCACGGCGGAGTCCTTTCTCCCCGATCCCTTCGCCGCAGCTCCGGGCAGCCGGATGTACCGCACGGGCGACCTCGCCCGCTTCCGGCCGGGCGGCCGGCTGGAGTTCCTCGGACGAGTGGACCACCAGGTCAAGATCCGTGGGGTCCGCATCGAGCTGGGGGAGGCGACCTGGCGGATGCTGATCGATGCGGGTTGGACCGGCAGCCCCGGTCGAGAAACTGCGCCGCTCGTTGCGTGAGCGGTTGCCGGACGCCATGGTGCCGTCGGCGTTCGTGACGCTTGCGGCGCTCCCCTTGACCCCGAGCGGCAAGGTGGACAGGAAGGCCCTGCCGGCGGCCGAGCAGCAAGCCTCCGTGGAGAGCTATGTGGCGCCGCGCACGCCGGTCGAAGAGGCCCTCGCCGGCATCTGGGCCGAGCTGCTCGGCCGCGAGCGGGTCGGAGCGGCCGATCACTTCTTTGATCTGGGCGGCCACTCTCTCCTGGCGGTGCGGCTGATGGCGCGGATCGAGCAGTCCCTCGGCATCAAGCTGCCGCTTGCGGCGCTCTTCGAAGCTCCCACGGTGGAGCGCCTGGCGGAGGTCGTCCAACGCCGATGGGCACCGGACGACCGGTCGCCGCTCGTGCGTCTCCATCCGGGCGGCGCGGGCCGTCCGCTGTTCCTGGCGCATCCGGTGGGTGGAGACGTCTTCGCCTACGTGGAGCTGGCGCGCCGGCTCGGGCCCGAGCGGCCGGTCTACGGTCTGCGGGCAGTGCCCGAGCCCGCCGCGGTCGAGGACCGTCACCCCCGTCACCCGCGTCACCCGACAATGCGCGAGCTCGCGGCGCAGTACCTGGCCGCGGTGCGCGAGGTGCAGGCGGAAGGCCCGTACCTCCTGGCGGGCTGGTCGCTCGGCGCGGTGATCGCCTATGAAATGGCGCAACAGATCGAAAGCTCCGGCGGCACGGTGGGCCTGCTCGTGATGCTCGATCCGTCGTCACCGGCGGCGGAGCACAGCCGATTCGACGAGAAAGCCGACGAGACCGCGTTGCTGGCCGGTTTCGCGGCCGACCTCGTGCGGCTCTCGGGCCGGCCGGTGGCGTTCGGCCCGGAGGTGCTGGCCGGGCTGGATCTCGAGGCGGGGCTCGATCGCGTGCTGGAGCTCGGGCGCGGCGAAGGGGTGCTGCCGCCGGAGATCGACCGGGCGCGGCTGCGCGAGCGCTTCGAGCGCTTCAGCCGCCATCTGAGAGCTCTGTACGGCTACACGCCGTGCCCCTATGGCGGCCGGGTGGCCCTGTTCCGGGCGAGCGCCTCGCTACAGCCGGAGGGCGAAGGGGCCGCTCCGGGGTGGAGCGCCCTCACCCGTGCCGAGATCCACATCTTCGAAGCGGATCACTACACACTGCTCCAGAGTCCGGCTCTCGATAGCCTGGTGGAGCAACTGAAAGCCGACCTCAGGGGCCTGGCGGTCTGAGGCGCGCGGGAGGTTCCGAAAACTTGGACGGCAAGGATTCCGTTAAGATCCCGGCCCGGCGGACCTGCCATGATGCGCGGTTTTTCCCGGATGCTCGCCTGCGGCCTCGTCGCCTCTCTCGGGGGCTGTGCCTCGGCGGCCCTGCTGCACCCCGAGGCGCCGGAGATGAACCGGCGAGCCCCGGAGCGGTTCGTGGTAAGGCTGGAGACCAGCAAGGGACTGGTGGTCGTGGAGGTCCACCGCGACTGGGCGCCGCTGGGCGCTGACCGCTTCTTCAACCTTGTCCGCCACGGCTACTTCGACGAGGCGCGCTTCTTTCGGGTGATCGCCGGCAAGTGGGCGCAGTTCGGTATCCCTGGCGATCCCGAGGTCGCGAGGCTGTGGCGCGGGCGGACCCTGCCGGACGATCCGCCCCGCCAGCCCAATCGGCGAGGCACCGTGGCCTTCGCATTCGCCGTTCCCAACGGGCGGACGACCCAGGTGTTCATCAACCTGCGGGACAACGCGGAGACCCTGGATGCGCAGGGTTTCGCGCCGTTCGGCCGCGTCGTCGAGGGCATGGACGTGGTCGACGCCCTCAACGCAGAATACGGCGAGTCGGCGGGGGGCGGCATCCGCCGCGGCAAACAGGACCCGCTCTTCTCCGGCGGCAATGCCTATCTCGCCCGCGAGTTTCCACGGCTGGACTTCATCCGCCGGGCGCGGGTGGTGGAGGAACCATGAGGTTGCGCAACCTGGTCCGGGGCCTTCTCGTTCTCGTCTTCGCTGCTGGCGGTCTGGCTGCGCCCGCGGCGGGCACCTCCTTTCCCGAGCCGGTCGAAGGAGACTTCGTCCTGCGCGATTTCCGCTTCGGAACGGGCGAAACCCTCCCCGAACTGAAGCTCCACTACCGCACGCTGGGCCGGCCGGTCCGCGACGCGTTAGCATTGCGTCCGACGAGCATGCCGGAACCCACTGTCGCCTACCGCATCTGCCCCCTGTGCGAAGCCTGCTGCGGCCTGACGGTCGAGCTGCGCGAGGGCCGCGTGGCCGCCGTCCGCGGCGACCGGGAGGACGTCTTCAGCGCCGGCTATCTCTGCCCCAAGGGGGTGGCGCTCAAGGAGCTGCATGAGGATCCGGACCGGGTGCGCGCGCCGCTGGTGAAGCGCGACGGCCGTTTCGCGGCGGCGAGCTGGGAGGAGGCTTTCGCCGAGATCGAGAGGCGTCTCCCGCCCATTCTCGCGCGCTCGGGACGGGACGCGGCGGCGCTCGCCATCGGCAACCCGGCCGCCCACAAGATGGGCCTGCTGCTCTATGGGCCGCGGCTCGCCCGCGCCCTGGGCACACGCAACGTATTCAGCGCCTCGACCCTCGATCAGATGCCCAAGCAGCTCTCCAGCGGGCTGATGTTCGGCCACTGGCTGTCGATTCCCGTGCCCGACATCGAGCGCTGCGATTTCCTGCTCATGCTCGGCGCCAATCCCATGGCGTCCAACGGCAGTCTGTGGACGGTGCCCGATTTCCGCGGCAAGGCCAGGGCGCTCCAGGCGCGCGGCGGCAGGCTGGTGGTGGTCGACCCGCGGCGAACGGAGACTGCGGGGCTCGCCGACCGGCATCTGTTCATCCGCCCGGGAAGCGACGTCTTCTTCCTTCTCGGCCTGGCGCACACGCTGTTCGACGAGGGGCTGGTGCGTCTCGGGATTCTCGCGGAGCACGTGAACGGCGTCGAAGCGGTGCGCGAGGCCGTCGTACCGTTCGCGCCCGAGCGCGTCGCGGCGCGCTGCGGCATCGCGGCAGAGACGATCCGGGAGCTGGCCCGCACCCTGGCCGCCACCGGCAGGGCCGCCGTGTACGGGCGGCTGGGGACCTGCACGCAGCGCTTCGGCTCGCTCAGCAGTTGGCTGGTGGACGTGCTCAACGCGCTCACGGGCCATCTGGACGTGCCCGGGAGCGCGATGTTTCCCAAGGCCGCCGCCTTCGCCGCCAATACGATGGGGTCTCCCGGCATGGGAAAGGGCGTCGCGACCGGGCGCCGCCGGAGCCGCGTCTCGAACGCGCCGGAGGTGTACGGCGAGCTGCCCTTGACCTGTCTGGCGGAGGAGATCGAAACCCCGGGCGAGGGTCAGGTCCGGGCGCTGCTCACGGTCGCCAGCAACCCGGTGCTGTCGGCCCCCAACGGTCCTCGGCTGGCCGCGGCGCTGGAGACGCTGGAAT
>QHVW01000026.1:3309-4409 GCA_003223675.1 Acidobacteriota bacterium | reverse complement strand
CGCGATTACGGGACCAAGGTGGTGGCCGGCGTCACCCCTGGCAAGGGGGGGGAGAGCGTTGAGGGGATCCCGGTCTTCGACTCGGTCGCCGAGGCCCGCGAGGCCACCGGCGCCAACGCCTCGATGATCTTCGTGCCGCCGCCGTTCGCCGCCGACGCCATTATGGAGGCCGCGGCGGCCGAGGTCGAGCTGGTGGTCTGTATCACCGAAGGGATCCCGGTCAACGACATGCTGAAGGTGAAGGACTTCCTGCGCTCGCACCCGACCCGCCTCATCGGTCCCAACTGCCCGGGCGTGATCTCGCCGGGCATGGCCAAGATCGGCATCATGCCGGGTCACATCCACAAGCAGGGATCGATCGGCGTGGTCTCCCGCTCGGGCACGCTCACCTACGAGGCGGTCTGGCAGCTCTCGAACGTGGGGCTGGGGCAGTCGACCTGCGTGGGGATCGGCGGCGATCCGGTGAACGGCACCAACTTCATCGACGTCCTGGAGCGATTCAACGCCGACCCGCAGACCGCAGGGGTGATCATGATCGGCGAGATCGGCGGCAATGCCGAGGAGAACGCCGCCGAGTGGATCAAGGCCAACTGCAAGAAGCCGATCGTGGGCTTCATCGCCGGCCGCACCGCCCCGCCCGGCCGCCGCATGGGCCACGCGGGGGCCATCATCTCGGGCGGCAAGGGGACGGCGGAGGAGAAATTCGCCGCCCTGCGCGCGGCGGGAATCCATATCGCGGAATCCCCGGCGGTGCTGGGGGAGACGATGGCGCGGGCGCTGGGACGGTAAATGGCGGAACGCAACGGCTGGCTCGCGCTTCTCGGGGGTGGGGAATTCAGCTTCGGGGAGACCGAGGAGGCGGATCAGGCGTGGCTCGAGCACACGCCTCCGGGGCCGGTGGGGTTCATCCCGGCGGCCTCGGGGTCGAACGACTACCCTCGCCATTTCGCGGAGTATTTGAAGGAGGAATTCGACCGGGAGGTGGAGATCATCCCCATCTACCGGGAGCGGGACGGCCGGCGGGGACGGAACTCGGAGCGCATCCGCGACGTCGCGGCCGTCTATCTCGGTGGCGGCGTGGTGGATCACCTGCTGGACGC
>QHVW01000026.1:0-3290 GCA_003223675.1 Acidobacteriota bacterium | reverse complement strand
ATCTGATCCCCGGCTTCGGCTGGCTGCCGGACGGGGTCGTGGAGCCGAATTTCGATCCCGGCCACGACCGCCGGCTGCGCAAGATGCTCGCGGGCGCCGGGGTGCGGTACGGGCTCGGAATCCCCGCCGAGTCGGCGGTGTTGCTGGGGCCGGACGGGGCGGTGGAGACGGTGGGGACGGTGTTCCGGATCGAGGGCGCGGAGGGTGATGTCGAGCTGATGGAAGTCGAGGTACTGTAGAGTCCAACTTGTCACGGCCGGCCACGCCGGCCCGACCTTATAGATAGATAGAGAGGGAGCACGATCCTATGCAGATGACGTTGGCGATCCTGAAGCCGGACAGTGTCGAGGCCGGCAACGCGGGCAATATCCTCGCCCTCCTGGAGCGCGAGGGGTTCAAGATCCGTGGCATCAAGATGCTGCGGTTGACCGAGACCCAGGCGGAGGCCTTCTACGAGGTCCACAAAGAGCGGCCGTTCTACGGCAGCCTGGTCGAATTCATGACGAGCGGTCCGGTGATCCCGGTGGCGCTGGAGCGCGTGGACGCGGTCTCCCACCTGCGCAAGACCATGGGCGCCACGGACGTGGCCAAGGCCGAGGAGGGGACGGTGCGCAAGCTCTACGGCACGTCGATCGAGCGCAACGCCATCCACGGCAGCGACTCGCCCGAGAACGCCACCACCGAGCTGTTCTTCTTCTTCTCGCGGGCCGAGCTGCAAGCCACCCGCTGAGGCCCGTAGAGGTAACGCGCCATGTACCGATTCCCACACGCGGGTCCGCAGGGCCAGATCCCCGAGGAGCGGCAGGGGCGCACCATCGGCCGCTTCTGCCTGGTCTGCGGGAGCATCTATCCGCTGCACCGCAAGCTCCATCGGGGCCGGGCCGTCTACGGCCGCGATCACATCGCCTCGCCGTGCAGCCACGAGGGGGACGCCTTCGAGGAGGGCGCCAACTGGTGGCAGCCGGCGGTCGAGATTCTGCCCGAGGCGAGCGAGAAGGCCGCCTCGGATCTGGTGGTGGGACCTCCCACCAAGGGGACGTCGCCATAGAAGAGATAGAAAGGGCAGGAGGAGACAGCCCGCCGGGATGAGCGTCGTGAATCCCGAGCCGCGAGCCGCCCAGACGCCCGGGGCGGCTTTCGCCTACCACCGCACGAGCCGGATCGCGGAGTGGCTCCGGCGGGGGAATGGGTTCCGTCTCGCCCTGTCGGCCGCCGCCGGGCTCTGTGGCGTGCTGGTCCGCGCCTGGAGCGGCGGGCTGATCTTCCCCTTCACCCCCGCCATCTCGCTCACCGCCGGCCTCCTCTTCGGCTGGCTGGGCATCGCCGGCACCGCCGTGGGCCAGCTCGCGGCGGTCTGGATCACCCACCGGAGCTTCTCGGACGCCCTGATCTTCGCGCTCTCGTTCGCCCTCACCGGCATCGCCGGCTGGGCCATCTTCCGCTATGTGCCCAAGCTCGGGCGCGGCCTGCTCAACCTCCGCTCCTTCCTCTGGACGCTGGCCGCGGCCCTCCTGGGCAGCACGGCCGGCGGCGTGTTGACGCTGGTGTCGGTCGGTCCTGCCGGGCAGACGCCGGGGATGTGGGTCTGGACGTGGCTGACCGGCGCCCTGGTCAGCGTGGTGCTCCTGGCGCCTCCCGTCCTGCTCCTCTTCGATCGCTACGGCCGGCGCTGGATGGTGCCAATTTCGGGAGAGTTTCGGGGAGAAAGGCGGAGGGGGAGCGAAATCCTCGGCAGCGGCGAGGAGACGGTGATCCTGCCTGCGGAGCCGGCTCCCCGGACCCGCAGGGGGCTGAAGGATCTCCTTTTCGGCGCCTGGATGGTGCTGGCCGCCGCGGCGGCGGGGCTCGTGCTGGTCTGGCTGCTGCCGCGCGGCAACGAGTGGACGACCCTCGTCTATCTCCTGCCGATCCTGTGGGCCGCGATCCACTATGGGATGCGCGGCGGCATCCTGGCCGCCTCGGGGAGCGGCATCTGCCATCTGCTGGGGCTCGCGGGCCTGGTGGTCCTGGCCGGCGTGCCGGGGATCGGACGCGAGGTGTGGAGCGGCCGGGCCGATCTGCTGATCCTCTCGGTGGCGGGCGCTCTCGTGGGGTGGTCGCGCCAGCGGGAGTTGCGGCTGCGCGAGGAGCTGATCGAATCGAACCGGCTGCTGCGACGGGACCTCGTCCGCGTCTCGGACGCGCTGATCCAGGCCGTCGAGGTCAAGGATTCCTATACCGGCGGCCATTTGCGGCGGGTCAGCGAGTACGCGGTGGCGGTAGGGCAGAAGCTCGGGCTGCGCGGCCGGGACCTCGAGACCCTCCACTACGCGAGCCTCCTGCATGACGTGGGGAAGCTGGGCGTGCCCGAGTCGGTGCTGCGCAAGGAGGGGCCGCTCGACGACCAAGAGATCGGGATCATGCGGCAGCACCCGGAGATCGGCGCGCGCATGCTGGAGCGGCTGGAGCTGCTGCGGGGCGCGGCGCCGCTCGTCCTCCATCACCAGGAGCGCTTCGACGGCGAGCTCGACGGCCAGCATCCGGGCTATCCCAAGGGGATCTCCGGCGAGGAGATCCCGCTCGGCGCCCGCGTCATCGCTGTCGTCGACGCCTTCGACGCCATGACCACCACCCGCCCATACCGGGAGGCCTTGTCCATGGAGGAGGCCGCCTCCGTGCTCCGCCGCGAGCGGGGCCGTCAGTTCGATCCGCTGGTGGTGGACGCCTTCCTCGATTCCCTCGCCGAGCGCCCGTGGCGAAGCTGAAACCGGACTGGGAAGCCCTGGACCGCCACCTCGCCCAGGTGCGGGGGTGCCGGATCTGTCCCACGGTGGAGCCGCCGCCGGTGGCCGCCCGCCCCGACTTCTGGCCGCGCCTGATGCTGGTGGGGCAGGCGCCGGGGCCGAAGGAGGTGGTCCTCCAGCGGCCGTTCGCCTACACGGCGGGATCGCGCCTGTTCCAATGGTTCAACAAGCTGGGCGTTCCCGAGGAGGAATTCCGGCGGCGGGTCTCGATGTGCGCCGTGATCCGCTGCTTTCCCGGCCGGGCGCCCCAGGGCGGCGACCGGGTCCCCAATCCCCTGGAGATCGCCAACTGCGCGCCCTATCTGGAAGATGAGCTCCAGCTCATCCGTCCGGCCACGGTGCTCGCGGTGGGCCAGCTCGCCATCAAGAAATTCCTCCCGGAGAACGTGCCCTTGCAAGAGCGGGTGGGGCGGGCGTTTCCGGTCGTCCGGGAGGAATTGGAGCTTGAAGTGATTCCGTTGCCTCATCCCTCGGGCCGGAGCACCTGGCTGGTCAAGAAGGAGAACC
>QHVW01000025.1:9848-11328 GCA_003223675.1 Acidobacteriota bacterium | reverse complement strand
CGGCGCCGCCAGGGCGGCCGGAGCGGCGGCCACGTACCTGCCCGTCACCGAGGGGACGAAGCTGAGCTGGAAGCCGCCGGCGCCGTCCGGGCCGGCCGCCGCGCCCGCGATCCAGCGCGGATGGAGCGGATCCTGGACGTCGATCAGCCGCACGGTGGAGCTGGAGAAGCCGCCCACCGACACCTTCGGATTCCCTCCCCCCGTGAACGTCAGGGTATCGCCGCCCGCGCGGAAGAGCCGCGGATAGGAGAGGTCGAAGGAATCCACGTACCAGATGCTGTAGGGCGCTCCCCCGCCGGTGATGGCGGTGATGTCCACCTGGTTGCCGCTCTCGTGCAGCAGGCCGGCCGGCACGCTGAAGACCGCCTGCTGGGGGGTGATCCCCGTCCAGCTCGTCTGGCCGAGCGGCGTGCCGTTGAGCGACACCTGGGCCTGGTGCTCCCCCGTGAAGCCGCTCGCCGTGGCCCCCTGGAGGCTGACCGCGAGCGTGCCGGCGGCGGTCGCGGGCGCCGCCAGCCCCGGCGCGTCCAGCGTGAAGGTTCGATGGCCGTAGGTCGGATCGTCCCCCTGCAGGAAGTCCCAGAACCAGTAGTCGGAGCTCGGGTCGGGCGAGATCACCGTCGCCGCGAAGAGGTCCTTCTCGACGTGGCGCGTCTCGGGGAAGCTGCCGCCGGCGGTGGGCGTCGCGATGCCCGCGGGCACGGTCTGCATGAGCAGCCCCGCGCCCTTGACCAGCCGGTAGGCGCTGGAATCGGTGTAGGGGCTGTCCGGCGCCTGGCCGTAGAAGAAGAGCCCCTGGGCCTTGGCCGCGCTCCCGGCGAGATCCGGATACAAGGCGACCTGCTGGCCCGCCTGGGTGAGGCTGATCTTCCCCTGGGCGATCGCCTTGCCCGCGTCGTCCGGCTTCATGCCGAGCCAGCTTCCGACGCTGGCGGCGGAGAGGTAGTAGAGCCCGGTCTGGCTCACGGAGAGATGGACGCCGTCCGGGAATCCCGTGCTGGCGGCCGCCTTGAGCGCCAGGGGCTCCGTAGCTTCGCCCCTCCGGGTCGGCGGATGGGCGCCGCGCTCGTAGGCCGTCCGGCTCTTCCGCGGATCGCGGCGGCTCCAGTCCACCTGGGCGGCGAACGGTCCGTAGGTGTGGCGCGCGCCGCCGGCCTCGACCTCGACGAGCCGGTAGATCTGCGGCTCATAGGGGGAGGCGTCCGGGTCCACGAAGCGGTAGGTGCCCCCCTGCGGCGCGTGGAGGAGCCCGGCGAGCAGCTCGCGGTTGACCCGCTCCCAGCGCTTCGCCGCGCCGTTCCAGCGCTGCACGTAGAAGCCCGCCGTGCCCGCCTCCGAGGCGGTCTGCCATTCGAGGAGCACGCCGCCGCCGTCGGCCGGCGAGGCGTGGAATCCCGAGACCACCGCCTCGGTGAGCAAACCCTGGGTGACCGCCAGCTCGCAGAGCGGCCCGAAGGTGAAGGTCGCCCGCGTCTGGGTG
>QHVW01000025.1:0-9791 GCA_003223675.1 Acidobacteriota bacterium | reverse complement strand
CGGGTTCCAGGTGATGCCGCCGGTGCCGCCGACCGACGGCTGGCTGACGATCGTCCCCTGGCCCACCGCCGCGTTGCCGGCGTAGGTCGCGCCGCTGCCGGGCACGTTGGCGGTCACCAGGTTCGTGGCGGAGAAGGTGATTGCCTTGGCCGTGGGGTTCACCACCCGCACGGTGACCTGATATTTGGCGGTCTGCCCCACGGCCGGAGGGTTCGTGCCGCTCTTGAAAGTGAGGAGCTGCTCGACGTAAGGCTTCACCGGCGCCGAGCCGCCGTCGGTCGGCAGGTAGATCCGGAACGAGTTGGCGGGAGGATTGGCGGTCGGCGGGTTCGCCGCCGCGCTCGAATTGCCGATGTAGATGTCCGTATAGTTGCCGTTGACGACGCCGCCCACGGTGTAGGTGTTGATCGAGAAGGTCCCTTGCCAGATCCCGTACTCGGTCGCCAACTGATCCGAGGTCCAGCGGTTGATCGTGTTGCGAGCCCAGGCGTCGTTGCCGGACAGGTTGGCGCTGGCGACCGTCTGGGTATAGGAGCCGGTACGGCTGGAGAACGCCAGGGAGCCCACCGTGCCGTTGTTGCTGTCGTAGTCGAAGTCGTTGGTATTGGCGGTGCAGCCGGAGGTCACGTAGGGATAGAGCGTATAGCTCCGCGATCCCGAGCCGCTGGCCGGCGGGTTGACCCCGATCGGCACGATGGAGTCGATGTAGACCGGCAGCTCGGTGCCGCCGGAGGTCGAATCGCCGTCGTGGGCGCGCACGCCGATGGCGTTGATGTCGTCGCCGTTCGACGCGCTGAGGTCAACCCGCAGCTCCCAGTGGCCGGCGGCGGTGTTCTGCGCCGTGGTGCTGTTGAGGATGGTGTTCCAGACGTTGTCCGCGCAATTGGTGGCGTTGGCGTTGCTGCAGGTGAGCGTCGTCGCCGTCGAGCCGTCGGGCCGCACCAGCGTGTAGACGGTCGACGTGTCCCAATTGCCGCTCCGCTGGCGGTCGCGCCCGGCCGTGTCCTCGTTGGTGCCGCGGCCGACATCGGAGTCGAATACCTCCACCGTGAGCCGTCCAAGGCCAGACGGCACCTCGATGAAGTAGTGATAGGAGGTATTGAGCGTCGTCGAGACGGACTCGCCGTTGGCGGTGGCCGTGCCTCCTCCCTGCGGCGTTTGCAGTCATCGCAAGGACCTCGCCAAAGCAAAACTTCACGGGAACGTTTCCACGATAGCCCTAAAGGGCTCGTCCGTCAATCATTTAAGCCCTTATCGCCCCCGCTCCGGCCGGCGCGGTTTGCCCCTCCGGGGCCTCACCCCCCGACCCCCTCTCCACTTGTGTGGAGAGGGGAATGTAGCGGAGCGGTCTTGACAAAGCAGAAAAATTTCGATCTCTGGGCCCTCCCTCTCCACGAAGTGGAGAGGGACCACCTACCCGGAGATGATCCGCCGCAGCAGCGCGATGTTGTCCCGATGGCCCGTGAGGCGGGCGGTGACCTTGCCGCGGATGGGGTACCCCAGCAGGTAAAGGTCGCCGATGATGTCGAGGATCTTGTGGCGGACGAATTCGTCGGGGAAGCGCAGCTCGGTGTTGATGACGTCGTCCTCGCCCACCAGGATGAAGTTGTCGAGGCGCCCGCCGGAGCCGAGCCCCAGCTCGTTGAGCATCTTCAGGTCCTTCATGAAGCCGAAGGTGCGGGCCGGAGCGATCTCCCGCTTGTAGACGTCGCTCGAGGTGACCTTGAGCTCGTAGAACTGCTCGCCCACCGGCGGCGGGTAGCGCAGCAGATAGGAGACGGAGAGCTCGTCCGCCGGCTCGATCGCCAGCACCTTCTCGCCCGCGCCGTTCACCTCGTAGCGGCGGTCGATCACCACCTCCCGCTGCGGCTCCACCTGCTCGGCCACGCCGATCTCCTCCAGGACCTTGCAGAATTCCAGGGCCGAGCCGTCGAGGACCGGGATCTCCCCGTGCACCTTGATCAGCAGGTTCCCCACCCCATAGGCGTGGAGCGCCGAGAGGAGGTGCTCGACGGTGCGGATGCTCTCCCCTTCTCCAGACAACGTGGTGGCGTAGTCGGTCTCGGCCACGGCGCTCACGTGGGCCGGGATCTCGACGCCGGTGGGCAGGGTCACGAAATGGATGCCGCTGTTCTCGGGCAGCGGCTGGAGGACCATGCCGGTGCGCTGGCCCGAGTGCAGGCCCAGGCCGTAGACCACGGTCGAATGGCGGAGGGTCCGCTGATTGCGCCCGGTCTCGGCGAGGAGGGGGAGGTCCGGAGCGGCGGAGAGCCGGCGCTCGGCCTCGCCGCGGTCGCGCCGCCGTTCGGGGGCGACCTGGGCCGCTCCCGCCTGGAGGGTGCGCTTGTATTCGAGGGCGCCGGCCGCGGCGTCGACCGCCCGCTTGTAGGAGAGGGGCTTCTCCAGGTAGTCGTAGGCCCCCATCTTGATCGCCTTCACGGCGGTCGAGGTGGTGCCGTGGCCGGACATCATCACCACGGCGGCCGTGGGATCGGCCTCGCGCAGGGCCTGCAAGGTCTCCAGGCCGTCCCGGTCGGCCAGCCAGATGTCGAGGAAGACGACGGCGGGCCGCCTCTCCTCGTAGAGGGTCAGCGCGCTCTCGCCGCTGGTGGTGGTCAGGGTCGAATATCCCTCGTCCGACAGGATGCCCCCCAGGGTGGAGAGGATCCCCGGCTCGTCGTCAACGATCAGAATCAGCTCGCTCATGCATCGGTCTCCGGCGGGTAGGATAGCAGGCCGGATGCAGGGTGGCCTCGCCACAAAAAATCAGATAATATGATTCTCTGATCGGAGGCCCGACGATGAGCTCCAAACCATCCGTCACCGAAGTCGCCCGAAATTTCGCGGACTACATCAACCGCGTCGCCTATGGCGGAGAGCGCTTCGTCTTGATGCGCGGCGGAAAGGCGGTCGCGGAGCTCGTGCCCGTCCCTGCCGGCAGACCCCTCCGCGAGCTCCCGGACCTGCTGGCTTCTCTCCCTCATCTCTCCGAGGAGGAAGCCGAGAGCTTCGAGAAGGATCTTGCAGCGGCGAGGACTGAGCTCAATCGCCTGCCGGTCCGGGATCCATGGGAATCCTGATCGACTCGAGCGTCCTCATCGGGCAGGAGCGGGGGCGCCTCGACCTGGAAAGCAGGCTGGCGGATCGGGGAGACGAGGGGTTCTTCCTCTCCGTAGTCACCGCCAGCGAGCTCCTGTACGGCATCCATCAAGTTGGGGACCCCGCGATCCGGGCAAGACGTTCCGCATTCGTCGAATCGGTCCTCGCGCGATTCCCACTCCTCGAGATCGATCTGGCGACGGCGAGGGCTCATGCCCAGATCGGAGCGGACCTCAGCAGGTCGGGGACTATGATCGGCCCGAACGACCTCTGGCTCGCGGCAACCTGCATCGCGCGTGGCCTGAGCATCGCCACCGGAAACGTAAAAGAATTCAGTCGGGTACCGGGTCTCCGCGTGGAATCCTGGCTGAGCTGACCGTCTCTCCCGTTCGCCCCACCCCTCCAGATAGCCCCGGCGGACCACCCGTCCACGCGCCGTTCCCGCCTTCCCGGACGTGGAGCCCGTTCCGCCGGCGCCCTACACTGACCGCGGTGATCGCCGTGACGATGTTCGTCATCCTTCTCGCTGCTCCCACCGCGCAGGCCAACCAGTGCCAGCCCATCAAGATCGCCCTCGCCACCCCGTGCTTCCAGACCCAGTTGGCGCCCTTCATGGGCTCCAAGATGTATGACGTCACGATGGAGGTCACCCCGGAAGGGAACGGCCTGGTGGACGTCGGCTTCTACTTCGCGCCGAAGTGCCTGAACGACCCCATCCCCTGCCGGATCGCCACCCGGTACGTGGGTGGGAACGTCGACTGCAACACCGGGACGGCCGTTTGTGACTGACGTCCCATCTGCCAGCCACGAACGAGGGGGCCTGCGGGCCCCCTTTGCGTATTTCCCCGTCCACGATGGAATAGCATGTTCCGAAGGGACGCAACCCGGGTTACCATGGCGTCGCCTTCCCTGTCCCCTCGTTGAAAGGAGTCGGTCCATGAGAGCTCACGCGATGAAGGGGCTGCGCCTGCCGGCCCCGGTCTGCTGGATGCTGTGCTTGCTTGCCGGAGCAGCGCTCCTCCTGGCCTCCCCGTCCCCGGCGTCGGCCGTGGGCCGGGCCACCTTCAATGACATGGTCGTCCAGAAGTGCCCGCAGAAGGGGGCCTGCCCGTGGAAGCTGAGCTGCGGCGTGGAGGGCAAGCCCGAAGCCGAGATGTTCGCCGGCGCCAAGGCCAAGACCAAGTACACGGTCAACATAAACAAGGGCCTCGACATCCAGACCTTCCCGGCGGACGTCCGCTGCACGGCCTGGCTGGACACCGGCTGGATCGGCACCACCTGGGAGAAGCTCAACACCACCACCATCAACGTGCCCGCGGGCGGAGAGTACACCCTCGACATCAACAGCAGCGCGCAGGGCTCGGTGACCGTCCGGCTGAGCGTCGACAGCCTCGAGATCTCCGCCCTGCCGCCCCCGCCGGCCGCTCCCGCCGCCAAGGCGCCCAAGGGAAAGAAGGGCGCCGCGCCGGCCCCTCCGGCGGCGCCGCAGGTGACCCAGGTCCTCGCCGTCTTCAGCCCGGAGCCGGAAGGGCGCGCGGTCGTCATCGGCATGGAGTGGAACGACTTCAAGAAGCGGGTCGACGACCTCGCCGCCCGGGGGCTCCAGCTCACGGAGCTCAGCACCTTCGACCAGGGAGGGAAGCCCTACTGGAACGGCATCTTCCGCAGCAGCCAGCAGCCGGTCCTCATGCTGGCCAATCAGGATGGGGACACCTTCCTCAAGAACTGGAAGACGGCCACCGGCAGCCGCAAGCGGCTGGTCAACCTCGCCGTCTACCCGAGCGGCGGCAAGATCCTGTTCACCGGCCTCTTCCGCGACCTCGAGGGCAAGCATTCCTTCTGGGTCGGCCAGAACCGCAAGGAGCTCGCGGCCAAGGTGAAGGAGCTCAAGGACTCCCAGGGGCTGCAACTGATCGACGTGACGACCTAC
The DNA here is from genome assembly GCA_003223675.1 of Acidobacteriota bacterium. Lineage (GTDB taxonomy): Bacteria > Acidobacteriota > Thermoanaerobaculia > Multivoradales > UBA5704 > DATARR01. The sequence goes on along the minus strand of QHVW01000025.1, from coordinate 4,762 downwards.
AAGCCCAGCTCGACCCTCCTCTACGCGGGCGCGTTCCGCTATGAGGAGAGCCCGAACGACTACTGGCAGGCCCTCGACCGCGCGGCGTTCGACAAGAAGTGGCAGGAGGCCCGCGGCAAGCAGATGCAACTGATCGACCTGGAGACCTACAAGGACGGCAACCAGCGCCTCTTCGACGCCATCGTCCACGGCGGCACGCCCGGCGAGCCGGTCATCGGGGTCGACCTCAACGCCTTCGTGGCCCGCTGGCACGACATGGTCGCCAAGGGGCTCCGGCCGATCGACCTGAAGGTCTACCGGGATTAGGAGGGTGAGATCCGGCGTGGCGGGCGCTACAATGCCCGCCATGCCCGACGCTCCGGTCCCCCCCGCCCCCGAAGCGACGCCGGACCCCGTCGACGAAGCCTCCGAGGAGAGCTTCCCGGCCAGCGATCCCCCCTCCTGGGAGCCCCTCCACTCCGGCCCGCCGGCCGATCCTCCGGATCCTTTCCGGAAATCCGATTCATAGATCTATCGTAAAAAGCAACAAACGTTGTTTGTTCCCGCGAGCGGCACTACAGTGAGGGCTGTAGTCGCCGTTTGATGTCGCTGGTTCCGCAGGATGTGCTTCGATGTGCTCCAATCTATTTTTTCATCCGTTCAAGGGAAGAGAACATGAAAAACCTTTTCGTCCTCACCCTCGGCCTGCTGGCGCTCGCCGTCCCGGCACTGGCGAAGGGAACGCCGGACGGCCAGCCGCCGTCGCAAGAGACGGTCTGTAACGGCCTGGACGGGGCCCTCTTCGGTCTCTGCAACGCCTACTGCGAGGCCATGGACTGCGGCAGCCCCAACCACCACGCCTCGGACACCGCCTGCGCCCGCGTCCTCGACAACTACATGAAGCACAGCGGCGGCCAACCTCCACCCTGCGCGGTCACCTCCTGCCCCTGCCCACAGAGCCTGCCGCTGTTCGCCACCCTCGTGGCGGGGGACGTCGACGTGCAACAATGCGTCGCCGACGGCGCCTCCCAGGTGACCAGCGTGGTCACGTCGGTCGGGACCTTCGCGCTGGTGAACCAGTCGGCGATGCCCCCCTTTTGCAGCGTGAACCTCACGGAGTTTCTGCAGGTCACCCCGGCCGAGGCGGCCGCCTGCCAGAAGCTCCTCGTGCAGGTGGCGACGAGCCACGGCGTGGTGTGCGTGCCCCCGGAATAGGAGGGGGAGATCCCGTGGCGTGCGACCTCCACAGCCGGTGCGGCCTGCCCTCCGAGGCCTCACCCCCTGGCCCCCTCTCCACTTCGTGGAGAGGGGAACCTGGCTGAAACGACCTGCCGAATCTCAACGACGCTGATCTCTGGGCCCTCCCTCTCCACGAAGTGGAGAGGGACCGAGGGTGAGGCCTCGGAGGGCAGGCGGTCCCAGAGGGCAAAGATGCCTGTGACGGCCTCAGCCGTAGAGCTCCAGCCCCGCGGCCTCCTGCGTCACCAGCGTCCCCGCCTCGCCGCGGGCGATGCGGGTGACGTCCGCGAGGGAGCCGATGGCGGCGGTCTCGCCGGTGCGCTCGACGAAATCGATCGCCGCCTCGACCTTGGGGCCCATCGAGCCGCTGGCGAAATCGTAGGCGGCGAGGGCCTGGGGAGAGGCCCGCCGGATCGCCCGCTGCGTGGGCTTCCTCCAGTCGAGATAGACGGCGCCGGCGTCGGTGGCCATGATGAAGAGGTCCACCTCCAGCTCGCGGGCCAGCAGACAGCTCGCCCGGTCCTTGTCCACCACCGCGTCCACGCCGTGGAGCTGGCGCCCGGGCGCGTACATGGTGGGGATGCCCCGGAAGCCGTCGCCGTCCGGCGCCATGGTCCACCCCTCCTCCGCGGCGAGGCGCCGGGACTCCGCCTCGGTATAGACCGGTCCGATCGGCTTCGTGGGATGCTCCCAGGCCGGATCGTCGGCATCGACCTCGACCATCGAGAGGATGGTGGCGAACGGCTGCTCGAACGGCAGGAGGTTGCCCAGCTCCTGCTCGATCATGTAGCCGATCATCCCCTCGGTCTGCGCGCCCAGCACGTCGAGCGGATAGGCGCCGGCCTGTTGATAGGCGGCGCTCTGTAGCGCCAGCATCCCCACCTGCGGGCCGTTGCCGTGCGTGATCACGAGCTGATGATCCCGCGCCAGCGGCGCCAGCGCCGCGGCCGCCAGATGGACGTTTCGCCGTTGATTCTCGGCGGTCATCTCCTCGCCCCGCCGCAGCAGGGCGTTCCCGCCCAGGGCTACCAGGATTCGCATGCGGGCTCTCTCAACGCTCCGCGGCGATCGCTTCCCGCGCCTCGGCGAGCAGCGCGTCGGCCGAGATCGGCTCCCCCACGGCACCGCGGATCCAGGCGTCCGGGGTGAGGCGTCCCTGGCGGGTGATGCGCTCCACCTCGGCGCCGAAATCCCCTTCCCAGAGCCGCTGGGCGATCTGGAAGGCGACGACGTGGCCGATCGCGTAGTCCGGAAGGTAGAGCCCGTAGACGATCATGTGCGAGTAGATCGCCAGGATCTCCGAGTCCCGGACGCCGAAGACCGGCGCGAAATAGCGGTTCCATACGTCGCGGGCGATGGCGAGCGTCGCCTCCCGCAGCTCCGCCGGCGTGGCCTCCGGATGCCCGTACATCCAGTTCCAGACCCCCATGTCGACCAGCGACACCCCGGCGATCTCATAGGTGTTCCAGAGGATCGCCAACGCCTCCTTGCGCCGGGCCTCGGCGTCGAACGGGCGCAGCCCGAGCATCTCCAGGTCGCGATGCTGGAAGACGAACGCGAACGCCTCCGTGGCCGCCGTGTTGGGCACCCCCGCCAGCGGCCAATGGTCGATCCCATAGAGCGAGAACACCTGCTCCACGTTGTGGCCGAGCTCGTGCATGGCCACGTTGTACCCCTTGTAGTCCATCCCTCCCGAAGGGACGCGCGTCCGCAGATGCGTCTTGTCCCCCCGCCGCACGGCCTCCGTGGCATGCCCCGCCCCGCGCGCCGGATCGACCGCGATCCGCTCGGCCAGCCAGCGCGACCGCTCCGGAGTGAACCCCAGCCGCTCCAACAGATCGGGGAGCCTGGCCGCGAACGCTTCGAGATCGGGATAGCGCTCCCGCGCGGCCCGGTCGAGCTCGTCCTCGGGAAATTCGCCCCGCGACTTGAAGCCGGCGTACCAGATGTCGAACGGCTCCAGCGGCCGGCCCAGCCGCCGCTCGATCAGCTTCCCCAGCGCGGCCACGGCGGGCGAGGTCATCACCGAGACCAGCAGCGCCTCCACCTCCCGCTCCGGCATCTGGCGGTCGCGCTCGAAGCGGCGGGCGAGGAAGGTCGGCTCCGTGGGGCTGTAGGGATCGACCGTCCGCATCGCGTGGAAGATCCGGAGCAGCGCGGCGTAGCGGGCGTCGGGCTCGCGGGCGGCGAGATCCCCCTCGACCGGCGCGCCCTCCAGGGTGAAGACCTCCTGGGTCTCCGGATTCCACAGCAGATCGGGATTGTCGATCACCGCCGCCGGGATCTCCTGCCGGACGATGCTCTCCATCACCCTGAGGATCAACCGCTGGCGGGCGAGGCCGGCCGGGCTGGAATCGGCGTAGTTGGACGCCAGCTCGTCGCGCAGACCCCAGTGGCTGATCAGCCGCAGCCCCTCGCGGAACGGCCGCTCGCCCGAGGAGGTGACCAGCCGGTCCACCCGGATGTTGTAGGTTGAGATGTACTCCTCGACCGCGGTCATCACCCGTGTGATCTCCTGCCGCACCGTAGCGGGGACCCGCTCGGCGAAGCGGTCCATCAGGCGGGAGCGGGCCCAGGTATCGCGGTCCCACCCCGGCCCCTCGGCCAGCCGCTCCGCCAGGGTGTGCACAGGGAAGTTGAGCAGGGCCAGGAAGGCCACCTTGGTCTGGAAGAGGTCCTCGTCCACGTGGGCGGCGAGGTCGAGAGTGGCGAGCATGCGGTCGACCGTGCCGATCGGGCCGGTGTCCACGTCGATGGGCCAGGTCAGCTCGCGCCGCACCTCATGGAGATGGCCGTCGATCTGCTCCAGCACCCCCTCCAGACGGCGGAAGGTGGCGCCGAGCTCCTCGGGGTTGGAGATGAAGTGCCCCTCGCAGAAGGCGGCGAAATCCTCGGCGCCGCCATGCTCCGGCCGCCAGCGCTGGGCCACCTGCTCCACGCCGCGCCGGATGCGGTCCGCCTGCTGGGGGCCGTGCCGCTCGACGAGGCGGTCGATCGTATGTTGAACGGTTGCGGGGTCGATGGTTGTAGACGTCATGCGGGGGATTCTATAAGACCTCTCCCGCCCTTACACCGCCGGCTTCAAGGCCTCCGACACCAGCTTGTCGTCGATCACCAGCCGGAACGGCCCGCCGTCGCCGTTGAGCGGCTTCACCTCCTCGCGGGAGAAGGGATCGAACTCGAACGGCTTGATGATCCGGCCGTAGACCGACTTCAGGGCCCGGGCGCCGATACGGCTGCTCTTCGAGGCCTCGTCGGCGATCTTCTGCACGGCGTCGTCGGTGATCTCGAGCTGGATATTATACTTCTGGAAGAAGTTCTGGGACGTCTGGAGCACCCCCTCGGCCGGCTCCTTGAAGATGCGGGCGAGGGTGCCGGAGGTCAGGTCCTCCAGGATCACCGCGTTGTCGAACCGCGAAAGGAACTGCGGCTGCATGCCGTACTCGAAGAGGTCCTCCGGCCGGAAGTGGTGGCGGAGGGTGAAGTACTCGCGGATGGTGATCTTGCCGTTGACGTAGGTGGTCGTCGTGGGGAGCTTGACGCC